>JAZULL010000133.1:0-36582 GCA_045603085.1 Eubacteriales bacterium
GTTTTGAGTGGCAAATATGTGCACCTGCCGCAGATAAAATCCTCGCAATATCTTATATTGCTTCGTATTTTCTCTTTGCATCTGCGAAATATTTGCTCACGCAAAACTGCCGGGGCACCCTCCGGCGTTGCAATTTTTGATAGATTTTGTCGAGGCGAGTCGTAGCAAGATACGCATCTTGCAAGGCGAGCTTCGGCGTAAGACGCAGAAATTGCTCGCCGCAGGGCGTATGAGTTCGGCTCTCTTCGGCTATTGCAAACGTTATGATATGATCGCCTATTTACTTCAAGCTGTGCCAAAGGCACATCATAACTTGGCGTAGCCAATCATAACTCTAAATTCGCCAAAGGCGATCATAGCTGCATACCTGCTTGCGGCAGGTATGCCTATCCCAGGCTTCCGGGCTTACCCTTCTGCGAGAAATCAATGAGAGCTCCCTCGCGATAGTGCGTAAGGCCGTACTTTTCGCACAGCTCGTACATCTTGTTCAGATACTCCTTGCGGTTCTTGCTTCTCAGATGCGCCATGTAATACGCCTGGATCATGGATTTTTCCACGTGCTCCTTTTGCGCGTCGGTCTGCGCCTTTTCCAGCGCACTCTCCCACAGAGCCAGCATGTCGTCGCCAAACGCAATCGCTTCATCGGTCTCCATGTGGCGCTGCATCATATCCTTGACGTTATCGTAAATGCCCACGTGATTCTGTGCGGCAGCCGCGGTGGTCTGATCAATATAGGAACGGATATCCTCCCAGCCCGCGCCAAAGTAATCCTGCAGAAATTCGTCCATGTGCCGGTTGTACTCCTCCTCGGTCATATCGGGATTCCAGAGCAGCTTGGCGAGCAGGTACGTGCGCAGCTCACCGAACTCACCCGAGGTGGACTGATAATTGCCCTGCTCGAACATGCCGATGACGTGATGATCCTTGTAGAACTTGACGTTCTCGCGCAGCACGCCGAGGTTGGGGAACGGAGAGAGATAGTACATAAAATTGGTAGTATAGTCCCAGATATAGAGGTTGTTGCATATAGCGCTCCACTCCTCGATATCCTTTTTGAATGCTACGTTTTGCTCGCATCTCTCATCCGACAGCGCGTGTCCGAAGCAGCACTCGATCGAGCACAGACGGATGATGACGTTGTCCGCGGGCTTGACCGTCTTGGGAGCCTTGCGGGTATAGCGATAAGCCAGCGTGTCCACGTAGACACCCGGGAATTCGTCCTTGATGTCGCCCGCGATGCGGTTGACAAAGGTTAAGAGCGAGCCCATGGGTGTTCCCTCACGGTCGTCGATGGCCTTGCAGCCCGCGCACTGACAGCCAAGCTGCTCGGCATACGAGTCGTTCTGCGAGACCGAAATGATGGTGGCATCGGGGTGCGCGCGCAGCCAGGATTTGACGTTGGCAAGCACGGTCTGATATACCGTTTCGTCGGTCAGACAAGGCTGCTTGCCGACCTCGTGACCCGTACCTGCCAGCTGACCCAGCGTGTGCACGAAGCTGCCCGCATAGCTGACGCCGCCCTCCAGCTCGGGATTGTATCCGCTGTTGTCCTTGAGGCGGTTGGACAGCGTCTGACTTTGGCTGACGTCATACCAAAAGGTGTCGCGATGCATGAACGCGGGGCTGTAGACCTCGTAATAATCTGCGGGAATGCGTACGATGGGATTGTCGCGCACGCAGGTGTAGTCCTCGGTGTAAAAGCGGACGCCAAGGAAATTCTCCATAAAGGTGTAAACGCCGTACACCGTGCCCGCGGTGCAACTGCCGGTAACGTACAGCCTGCCGCCGTCCTCAACGATGGCGTAGCCGTCGTTTTTGATCTGCGCGCGTGCGGTCTTGACGGCATCGGTGTCATAATCGGTCATGCCGATCACAATGGCGTGCCCGGCAGGCTCACCCTCGGCTACGGTCAGCTTGTGCCCCGTTGCCTTTTCGGCATACTCGATCAGCAGAGCCACGGCATCGGTAATGCCCTTTGCCGCAGAGGGCTGTACGTAAAGGCTGAACTCGGAGAATGCAACGCCGCCAATCTCAAAAAGATCCACGGGATATCCGGTGTCCGGCACAGTCTCCTCGGGCTCGGCGGTCACCTCGGGGGTGGTGCTTTCCGCGGGATCGGTGGGCTGCTCGGGCGCGGGATCGGGCGTATGGCTACATGCCGCAAGACAGGAAAGCGGCATGAGAAATGCCATCAAAAACGAAATCTTTTTCATATTGCCCCCTTATACTCACCACTTCAGGCCGTGGTAGTAGGGCCCCTTCCCGATAAATCCGACCTGGCGGAAATCCTCGGGATTGTGGCGGATGATATAGTCCATGTAAGAAACGATCATGCGGGCAGTGAGCAGATAGCCCTGCGCATTGAGGTGACCGCCGATCCAGAAATGATCGTAGAACTTCTGGTCATAAACAGGACCGTACTCGCGCAGGTCAATGACGTAGGTGTTGTCAAAATATGCCGCCAGATCGTACATCAGCTTTTGCTGTGCATCGGCCTTTGCCTCGGCCTCCGGGCCGTGGTGCGGTGTTTTGGGCATGGTGACAAGGAAGAACTTCGCCTTGGGCTGGATCTGCTTGTATTTCTGCAATACAGCCGCAAATTCGCCTGCAAAGGTGGGCGCATTCTTGTCGGGATCGTCGGGGTTGATGTCCTCGACCGAGCCGACCGGCAGACCAAGGCCCCAAAGATCGTTACAGCCCAGCGCCATGATATAGGCCTGGCAAGCCAGCTCTGGATTCCAGAAGCCGTTTGCCTCGCCAAAGGACTGCAGATACTCACGCGCGGTCATGCCGCCGCGGGAGAAATTGTAGACCTTGGTGCCTGCCATGCGTGCGATAAACTGCCCCCAGGAAATATCATAATAATCGTGATAGCCTCTCTCCCCTTCGGGCGTCATGGACTCCAGCTCACCCGAGGAAAGGCTGTCACCGATACAGCCGATGGTGCGGAAGATGCCGACAAAGCCACCGTCGTTTACCAAACGGTCAAGCGGCTTTTCGTCGGGAATAGCATAAAAATCATTGATATTCATGGGTTTCCTCCTTGAAATATATGCGTTTTTTTCAGTATATCACAAAACCGAATGGTTGACAAGACGGGGAAATCACGAACTTTGGGGCAGTTTTTTGTGCATTTTTTCAAGATTTTTTGAAAAAAAGTACTTGACAAACAAAATCCCTTGTGCTATGATATATGGGTACGCGAAAGCGTATGGCCTGCGGCGTTAGCTCAGCTGGATAGAGTGTTTGGCTACGAACCAAAAGGTCAGGGGTTCGAGTCCCTTACGCCGCGCCAATAGAGAATGGTGAGTCCATTCCGACGCCCCCTTTTCTATTGGCGCGCCCGTTACCCGACTCAGAACCCAGCATAAGCGTCGCCTTTGCGACGCGATATGCAGATTTGCGCAGGACGCCCGAACACTTCATGCCGCCCATAGGCGCAAATATGGGTTCTGAGTCCCGGGTGTCCCATTCAAGCCTGCGACTTGATGACATACGGCTCTTCGAGCTGATTCCATGCCGCAACAAGTTGCGGATTCCATGCAGCCCTGACGGGCTGATGCCATTCACGCCAACGGCGTGATTGGGATGCGAGGGGGTCCGGTCCCGGGTGTCCCCTACGGTTTACTTTTGATCGCTCGGTTGTTCGAACCTGTCCTGCCCCTTTTACAAAACAACCGCACCGCGAGATCGCGGTGCGGTTCTGTATTGTTTTTTTAGCTCTTGATCTGCATTCTCTTGAAGATAAACAGACTGCCCAACGCAAGGATCGCGATGTGCACACAAAGCACGACCGCGCCAACAATGGACGAGCAAATATACGGCATAGCACCGTACAGCTCACCCATCAGCTCGGCACGCAGATTGAACAGCACCCAAAGTCCGCCGTTACCAAAGCTGGCGGAGCTGACTGCATAATCCAGCGCAAAGCCCAACAGCGACTCCATGTTCAGATACGGCAGAACCGTGGCCTGCACGACGTAACCGAACACACCGGTGTAGTTGGCAACCGCCAAAGCGCCTGCCTGAATATCGGCGGCAAACATCAGTACGATCATACCCATCACGATGCTCAGCACGCCCTTTTTGGTAACCACGCTGACCAACAGACAGAACATGGCATACAGAACGATGGGCAAGGTCAGTACGACAAGTGCCCACAGATGCTCCAGCACGGCGGGAATTTTGACGACCTGTCCAAACACCACGCCAAAGCTCGGTGCGAACATGGTGCTCTCACCAAGGAAGAACATATCTATCAGGTGATTGACCAGTGCCAGCACGTAGGTAATACCGAAGCAGATCAGCATCATGCTGACAATATAGATCAGCAGCGTTGCGATCTTGGAGAGCAGCAGCTTGGTTCTGGTCTTGGGACGGATGACCCACAGACGGATGGTACCCGTGGCAAACTCACGCGACAGAATCATGCTGGCAAGCACCACGGTCACAGTGGAGATCAGAAACGCTGCGGTGGACAGATTCTTGACAAACATTTCGCCCGAGCTGCTGCCCCCTGCAGGGCTGACCAGCGCAACGTCGTTTTTGTAGGCATACTCAATTGCAACCAACGCCTGCTGGAGCACGCGCAGCTTATTTCTGTTGGAGCTGCGCTGAGCGCGGGACAGCAGCGGCGTTTCATCCATGCTCCGCTCGGCGCCCTCAATATTGTTTTCCGCCTGACCGATCAGCTCCAGCGTTCCCGCGTACACGCCCTGCACGATGGCAAAGGAGTTGCTTTCGGGATGCGCTCCCTGCTCCTTGAGATACTTGTAAGCCTTTTCCATCAGCTTGCCGTTCTCGATCTTCTTTTGGCAGTTGCGGATTTCGCTTGCATAATATTCCTTTTCCCAATCGCTGATGTATTGCGAAGAATCGTCCAGCGTATCCTGCATTTCCTTGATATTGGCCAGCTGGGTCTGCTCATCGGCAGCGATTTCTGCAAGCAGAGCATCATAGTAGACGTCTGGCTCCAGCTCGATTGCGGCCTTCTCGGTCTGGGCAATTGCCTGCTCGCACAGCGGCAAGCAATCGCGGATATCCGAGAGCACCTGCTCGTAGCTGATCTCCTCTATCTCGCCGTTCTCCCCGTAAGCCACAAAACGCCACGTGTAGGTCTGCGTTTTGTAATCGTAATCCATAAGCTCATACTGATACGGGAACGAAAAATAGCCGGACTCCAACACAGTATAGATCAGATAATACTGCTCACCCAATGCGTCGGGATGGTACTTACCGTCCAGAAAGCCCTCTGCCACGCTCTGCCAGTTATACAGAGAGGTCAGATTTTCCTGCACCACGCGTGCCACCCAGACGGGAAGCTCGTTCTGATCGCGGAAATCGTAAAAGCGCGCCCGCGCCATAAAGTATTCGTAGGATTGGATATACCCCTGCTCCAGATTGGCCTGCGCCTCTTCTCTTGCGCGGTCACCCTCGGATTTGGGATCCTTGAACAGCTTGCGCAAAAGACCGGCCTGCCAGCTGTCGGGGTTTTCATAGATGGTCTCGATCGCCCACTCATAGGCGGCACTCTCGATCAGCATATCCTTGCCGTATTCCATGAACATGTTCAGCGGCGTCCACAGCACCGATGTAGCAAACGACACAAGAATGACGATGGTCAGCACCAGGCAGGACAGAACAATATAGCTTTTTTGTGCACGGAGCTTGATCAGCTCGTTTTTGATCAGTTGCATCATGCCGTCCGTCCCCCTTTCTTGGTTTGGTCAACGGGCTGTGTGCCTACGTCGGCTGTTTCGGTCATTTCAAGGAAGGTATCCTCCAGCGACTTCTTCTGTCTGGAAAGTCCGTAAACGCGAACACCCTCGCGGCAAAGCAGCGCCATGATCTCGGGCACACTCGCATGATCCGCGTCAAAGGTCAGCGCGCCGTCATAGGCGACAGAGGTGCAAAGCGTTCCCGCCGCCAGCAGCTGCACGGCCTTGTCGCCGTCGGGGGTTTCCAGCGTATAGCGCGATTCATCGCTCTCCTCGATCATGCCGTCGGCATCCAGCGAGCGGTAGCCTACCGTCACACCGCGGTCGATGATGCCCACGCGGTCACACATCAGCTGCAGCTCGGACAGCATGTGGCTGGAAATAAACACCGCCACGCCCTCCTCGCGGCACAGCTTTTTGAGCACGTCGCGAAGCTCCTTGATGCCCGCGGGGTCAAGGCCGTTGGTGGGCTCGTCTAAAATCAAAATTTTGGGATGATGCAGAACCGCCTGCGCAATGCCCAGACGCTGACGCATACCAAGCGAATATTTGGAGATCTTATCGTCAATGCGGCTCTCCAGTCTGACCAGCTTGACCACCTCGTCGATTCTCTCGCGGGGCAGCTCGGGATACATGCGCCAATACTGCTCCAGATTCTGTCGACCCGTCAGATACTTATACATCTCGGGGTTTTCAATGATGCCGCCGACGCAGCGCATGGCCTGCTCAAACTCTTTTCGATTGTCATACCCACAGATGTTGATCTCGCCGCTCTCCATGCGCAAAAGCCCAAGGATCAGCTTGATGGTCGTGGTCTTACCCGAGCCGTTAGGGCCAAGGAAGCCAAAAATCTCACCCTCGCACACGTCCAGCGTAATGTCCGAAAGGATCTTACGTCTGCCTAAGTGCTTGGATACGTGCTTAATGGACAGCACGGTTTTCTTTTGCTCCATACGGGGCCTCCTTTCTGAGTTGTGAAAGTAGGATAATTGAAATTAAAGGAACGTGACCGTCTGCTCAAGCGGCTTGCGGTCGGTGTGTCTTGGCGAGGGCGTGCCGTCTGCGGCGGGATAGCCCAGTGCCAGCAGCAGATGGGGTTTTACGTGCGCGGGCAACTCGAACAGCTCGCTTGCCAGATCGTGATCAAACGCGCAGATCCAGGTCGAGCCTACGCCAAGGCTCTTTGCCGCCAGCATCATGTGCGTGGCCACGATCGACGCGTCCATCTCGGCCATGGAATGGTGCGTGACGGGGCGGTTGCATGCGATCTGTTCGTCACCGCAGACCAGAAGCGCGATCGGCGCGCCGTAGCAGGTATGCAGCGCGTTCAGCTTATCCTTGGCTGCGGAGCTTTGCAGCACAAAGACCTTTTGCGGCTGATTGTTCTTTGCGGTGGGCGCTAACTGTCCTGCGCGCAGGATCTTTGAGAGCAGCTCGGCGGGCACGGGATCGGGCAGATAAGAGCGAACCGAATAACGCTCGGCACAAAGATTCATAAAATCCATAGGTAACCTCCCGGGAATTGTATTCATTACTATATCTGAATTCAGTATATCACACTTCGCCCCGCAGGTCAAGATTTTTCCTTTTTCCTTTATATCTTAAGTTTTACTGCACGCAAAAGTTTTTTTACCGCAACTGTATAAATTCCCCTGCCTTGGCTGAAAATATAGTCGTACCTACCAAGGGAACATCAGTTACAAAGGAGAAATCTTATGTGGGAAAACTTTAAAGAATCCGATTTCGGGAAAAGAATGATCAAGGTCTTTTCCAACAAGGGCGTCATTGTGACGACCGTACTGGTGGTGCTGGTGCTGACCGTAGCCATTACCGCCACCGTTGCAACAAACCGCGCAAACAAACAGAATGCAGAGCTTGGCGGCAATCAGACCGGCGAGCAGACCACCCTTGACACCGAAGCGAATGGCAACGCCGATGAGACCTTGCCCGTTTACAACAACGGCGGCGAGACCAAGCCGGTTGATAAGGAAGAAGAGGGCTTTGCCCTGCCCGTTGTCGGTACGCTGGGCGCGAAACACGACGCCAGCGTGCAGGTATGGTCTCCTACCATGGAGGAATACCGCATTCACCTTGGCATTGACATCACCACCGAGGAGGACGCACCCGTTTATGCCGCGGCAAACGGCACCGTTGCACAGATCTGGGACGACCCCATGATGGGCACCTGCGTTGCCATCTCTCACGAGGGTGACGTGGTCACCATCTACAAGAACCTCGCCGCAAACCTTGCCGAGGGCATTACCGCGGGCAAGGAGATCAAGTGCGGTCAGCAGATCGGCGTCGTTGGCGGTACGGCAACCCTGGAGATGGCCGAAGCCCCTCACCTGCACTTTGAGATGACAGAGGGTGGCCTCTCGGTTGACCCCTTGGACTATTTTTCCGACAAGGATATCAAGACTCTTAATTCCTACGAGGACGCCACCGAAGGTAAGTAATGCAACACAAAACGCACTCGCAACAGCGAGTGCGTTTTACTTTGCCGTCATCAGTAAAGACGGAAAAACATGTCATTCGGTTTCACATTTGATCAAAAATCTTTTCCAACTCGCCCGGCTGAGTTACCAGCACCCCGGCTCCTGCCGCTCTGAGCACCTCTTCCCCACGGTATCCCCACAGTACCCCCACCGGAATACATTTTGCATTGTGCGCGGTCACCATATCCACGTCGCTGTCCCCCACAAAGGCACATTCGGTGGGATCGACCCCCATTTTGCGGCAGATCTCCCACACCGCCGTGGGATCGGGCTTGACGGGCACGCCCTCTATCTGCCCCTGCGCGATCATCACCACGCCCGCGGGCAACAGCTGCTCGGCAAGACCCTTGACCATTCTGTCCTGCTTATTGGACAAAATCGCCAGCTTGTAGCGTCGGCTCAGCGCGACCATGGCGTCCACCATACCGTCGTAGCACAGATCGGTATTTCTGTAGGTTCTCTCATACATGCCCTGATAAATATCCAACGCCTCGTCCACGCGCGCAGGGTCAACACTCACCTCGGCGGGCAGAGACTGCCGGATCAGCTCGCGCGCGCCGTGATTGATAAACCTTCTGATATCCGCATCGGTGTGCACGGGATACCCCAACTGCTCCATGGTCAGATTGACACCCTCGCGGATGGCCGATATCGTATCCGCCACCGTGCCGTCCAGATCAAAAATAATGGCTTTGATCACAAAAATCACCTCGTTTCTTTCTTGCTGTATTATACCACACGCGCCCGATTTTGTCAAATTTGCACAAGCGAATTCTTGCGGGTTTTGTGAAAATCGTGATTTCACTTCTGTTTTTTGTGAAATTTTTATGGTATAATAAGTATAATAGCGAATTATGGCAAAATTTGAGTACGGAGTGTATTTATGATTAGAAACGACTTGAGAAACATTGCGATCATCGCGCACGTTGACCACGGCAAGACCACCCTTGTGGACGGACTTTTGCAGCAGGGCGGCATTTACCGCGACAACCAGGAGACCGTGACCCGCGTCATGGACTCGGGTGCTCTTGAAAAGGAGCGCGGCATTACCATTCTGGCAAAGAACACCGCCGTACACTATAAGGACACCAAGATCAACATCATCGACACCCCCGGCCACGCCGACTTCGGCGGCGAGGTGGAGCGTGTGCTCAAAATGGTCAGCGGAGTTATTCTGCTGGTTGACGCCGCAGAGGGCCCCATGCCCCAGACCCGCTTCGTGCTCCAGAGAGCACTTGAGCTCAATCACCGCGTCATCGTCTGCATCAACAAGATCGATAAGCCCGACGCTCGCCTTGGCGAGGTGGAGGACGAGATCCTTGAGCTGCTGATCGACCTGAATGCAAACGACGAGCAGCTGGATTCCCCCATGCTGTACTGCTCGGGCAGAGAGGGCAAGGCTTCCTTTGACCCCGATAACCTGGGTGACGACCTCACTCCCCTTTTCGAAACCATTGTCGATTACATCCCCGCCCCCGAGGGCGATGAGAACGGCGAGCTGCAGCTGCTGGTCTCCTCGATCGACTATAACGACTTTGTCGGCCGTATCGGTATCGGTCGCATCGAGCGCGGTTGCCTCAAAGTCAATCAGGACGCGCTGATCTGCAACTACTATTCCGATGCCGCTCCCAAGAAGATCCGTATCGTGACCGTGATGCAGATCGACGGACTCAACCGCGTACCCGTGGAAGAGGCCAAGGTTGGCGATATCGTTTGCTTCTCGGGCGCCGGCGAGATCTCTATCGGCGACACCATCACCTCGACTACCTGCCCCGAGCCGCTGGAATTCGTCAAGGTCAGCGAGCCCACCATGGAAATGACCTTTGCGGTCAACAATTCCCCTCTGGCAGGCAAGGAGGGCAAGTTCGTCACCTCCCGCCAGATCCGCGACAGACTCTACCGCGAGCTGCTCAAGGACGTTTCCCTGCGCGTTTCCGACGGTGACACCACCGATGAATTCCGCGTTGCGGGCAGAGGCGAAATGCACCTCTCCATCCTTCTTGAAACCATGCGCCGTGAGGGCTTTGAGCTGGCTTGCCCCAACCCCCGCGTGCTGATCCGGGAGATCGACGGCGTCAAGTGCGAGCCCATGGAGCGCGTCACGCTGGACGTGCCCAACGAATACGTTGGTGCCGTTGTGGAAAAGCTTGGCCAGCGCAAGGGCGACCTTCTTGAAATGAATCCCCTTGGCTCGGGCAACCGTATGAGAATCGAGTATCTCATTCCCTCTCGTTGCCTGTTCGGCTACCGCTCCGAATTTTTGACCGCCACCCACGGCGAGGGCACCATCAACACCATCTTTGCAGGCTACGAGCCCTACCGCGGTGAGATCACCATGAAGTTCACCGGCTCCCTGATCGCATCCGAGGCCGGCGAGACCACCCGCTACGGTCTGTACCAGACCCAGGAGCGCGGCAGACTGTTTGTCGGTCCGCAGACCGCCGTTTACGAGGGCATGATCGTGGGCGAGAACCCCAAGAACGACGACATTGCCGTTAACCCCTGCAAGGAAAAGCACCTGACCGCAATCCGTTCCGCAGGTGCAGACGAAAAGCTGCTGCTCACGCCTCCCATCATCATGACGCTGGAGGAGGCCATCGAGTACATCACCGACGATGACCTGATCGAGATCACCCCCAAGTCCATCCGTCTGCGCAAGAAGATCCTGAATACCGAACAGCGTATGAAGGAAATGATGCGCAAGCGCCGCGCGATGGAACAAGGTAAGTAATGAAAAAATTACCCGAGGAATGTAAATTCCTCGGGTGTTTTGTTTTATGTGGCATTCCGATAATTCTCGGCCTGCAGATTGAACATATAGGCGTATTTACCGTTTTGCGCCATCAGCTCCTCATGACTGCCCGCCTCGATCAGCCTGCCGCTGTCGAACATATAGATCTTGTCGGCATGGCGGGTGGTGGACAGGCGGTGCGAGATAAAGATGACCGTCTTATCCTCGGCATAATCGTACAGCGCGCGGTTGAGCTCGTATTCGGCATTTGGGTCAAGTGCCGAGGAGGGCTCATCCAATATGATCAGATCCGCATCCTGATAGAATGCACGTGCAATGGCGATCTTTTGTGCTTCACCGCCCGACAGCTGGACGCCGTCATCCGCAAACTCGCGGGTCAAGGGGGTGTCAATTCCCTTTTCCAGTGTGGCCAGCTTGCCCGCAAATGTGCTCTTGGTCAGCGCCTCGGTCACGCGCTCGCGTTGCTCTTTCCCTGCCTCACCCTCGGCAAGCTCTCCGCCCACCACGTTTTCCGCAACGGTGGCCGCGAAGATGCGGTAGTCCTGAAAGACCGCCGCCACCCTGCCTCGCAGGCTATCCAGATCATACTCGCGCAGGTCATGTCCGTTGTAGGTAATACTGCCCTCGGTGGGGTCGTACAGGCGCATGAGCAGCTTGGTCAGTGTGGTCTTTCCCGCGCCGTTGTAGCCCACAATGGCGATCTTCTGACCGCGCCCGATCTCCATATCCACCCCTTGCAGGGCAGTCACGTCCCCATCCTTACCGGGATAGGCAAAGCGCACGTTCTTGACGCACAGCGTCTGCAAAGGCTCGGTGATCCGATCTCCGCCCACAATGGCGGGCTTGATGCCGAAAAAGTGAATGATCTTTTTGACAAAAATGCCGTGCTGATGATATGCCATGAGCAATCTTCCCATTTCCTGCAACCGCCAGCCCAGATTCCATATAGCATTGACACCCACGGCAAAGCCGCCCAGCGTCACGCCGCTTTCGGGCACCATCAGCATCTGCCAGAGCAAAATCAGCATGACGGCATAGTTGGCGAAATCCAGGATCAGCAGAAACAGAAAATCGTAAAACATGTACTTCTTTCCGTATTCCACCCCATTTTTCTGCATCTTTTCGGTTGCCGTGCGGTAATCGTCGTGCAGATTTTCGGAAATTCTTGTAATTCTCAGCTCCTTGGCATAGTCCGGCGTGGTATAGACGCGCTTGATATAATCACGGCGGTGGCGCATGGGCGTGATCTCCTCCTCCTGCCTCTTGCTCAGTGCATTGGTGCGGCGGGAGATAAAGATACGGAAAATGCCCGATGCGAGAATGATGCAGGCCACGATGGGGCTGACACCCGCGATAACGCCGACACCGACAAACATGGTGACCACGTTGGAGATCAGACTGCCGGAGCCTTCAATCAGCTGAATGACGTGAGGCCATGCACCCTGCATGGAGAAAATGAATTCGTTGAAAAACTCGGGGTCGTCATAATTGGCAAGGTCTGTCTTGGCGGCATGCGCAAAGACGTCGCTATACAGCTTGCGGTTGATCACCTCGCGATAGCGCGGAAGCAGGATCAGCTGATACGCCGTGTGCAACGCGCGCAGCAAAAGCAGAATACCGAAATACACAAGGATCAGCACCAGCAGCTTGCCAAATTCGGTGCCGCCCTCAATGCCGTTATACAGCCGCTCGGTATAAAGCAGTCCCGCTGCGGGCAAAGCACCCATCATAAAGCCGTACAGCACGTTGGTGATCACGTAAGAGGGCGAATACCGCCAGATCAGACGAAGCATCCAGAGATCCGCCTTGAGCGCTCCCCTCTCGCGGGGCTTTTTTTGCTTATCGGCCTTTTTCGCTTTTCTCATGCGCTCACCTCCCCGCTGTCTGCTTCCTGATAATTCTCAGCCTGCTTGCGGAACATATCCGCATAAATGCCGTTCTTGGCCATCAGCTGCTCGTGTGTGCCGCTCTCGGCAACCCTGCCGCCGTCGATCAGGTAGATCTGATCGGCCAGCACTGCGCTGGAGAGTCGGTGGGATATAAAGATCACACCGCAATCGGCGCAGGCGTCCAGCATGGTGCGGTACATTTCGTATTCCGCAATGGGGTCAAGCGCTGAGGACGGTTCGTCCAGAATAACAAAGCGGTTCTGCTTGGCATACACGTGCGCGATGGCTAACTTTTGCGCCTCGCCGCCCGACAGCACGACGCCCGCAGGGTCGAATTCTCTGGTCATGCATGCATCCAGGCCGCCGTTCTCGCAGAGCTTATCCCATATTCCCGCATTTTGCAAAGCGGCGGTAATGGCCTCACCGTCCCCATCGGTACGGCGAGAGAGCGTGACGTTCTCTGCGGCGCTGACCGCAAACAGATGAAAATCCTGCATGACCGCGGCAAATATATCGCGATACTCGCGCAGGGCAAACGATCTGATCGGCACACCGCCGTAGGTAATCTCTCCCTCGGCGTCATAAAGTCGCAGCAGCAGCTTGACCAAGGTGGATTTTCCCGCGCCGTTTGCGCCCACGATGGCAATGCGCTGTTTTGCGCCGAAGGTCATGGAAATATCCTGCAGCGTGGGCGCGGACGCGCTCTCATATTGAAAGGTCACGCCTCTGAGCTCCAGATCGCCGCCCGCAGGCAGGGGCGCGTCACCGCCCGTGATCTTGGGCTGATACTCCATAAACTCGCGCAGCGTGTCTATATACAGCGCGTTGTTTCGGAAGTTCATCAGCTCCTCAAAAAAGCCGAGCAGCTCACCCGAGATGCGCGAGGTGGTATTGAGCACCACAAAGCAGTCGCCAAATCCCATCAGCCTCTGCACCACCGTGCGCCATACGGCATAGATCGTGGTCAGGGCTGTGGGGAGCACGTTGCCCAGAATGATGCATGCGCACTCCAGCAGCGTCAGCAATCCGCCCTTTTTGGCGTGGATGCGGCGGCAGGTCTCGGAGGCGTCCTTCATATATTTGAGCAGATATGCGGGCATGGACGTCAAGCGCAGCTCCTTGGCGTAATCGGACACAAAGAATACGCGATGCGGATATCCCTTACGGCGGTCGATCTGTCTGATCTCCATATCACGCGCATGGGTCTGCTTCTGATATTTGGCACGGATCGGCACGGTCACCAGCGGAATCAGCGCGAACAGCAAAAAGATGGGATGCACAGAAACCACCAAGCCCACGCAAAGCACAATTTCAACCCCACACCAAAGTATGCTCGCCACGTTGTCCAGCACGTTCATGGCGCGACCGTCGGCCTCTCCCAAGGCTTTGACGAATTTGTCGTAAAACTCGGGGTTTTCGTAGCATGCGAGCTCCACGCTGTCGGCGTGCTCAAAGATCTCGAGGTTGATCTTCTGCCCGACGGCATACCTGCGCTTCTCATAGTAGATCTGCCAGAAGGCGTTGTTGACAAGGTCCGCAGAAAGCTCCAGCGCAACGAACAGCACCGCCATCCACAAAACGTCAAAAAAGCCCTTGCCCTCACCAACGGCGTTGAGCACGTATTGAAGCAGGTAGGTCGAGCCCAAAAAGTACGTAGTGCTGACCAGCACGACCATACCGAGTCGCATGGGGATCAGCCACGGGTCGACGCTGTGAATCATTTTCAGCATATACAGATTGTTTTGCACAACCCGTCGCATGGGCAGCTTGTCCTGCTTGGACTTTTTCTCCTTATCCTTTTTCGCCAAAGCGTATCACTCTCCTTTCCCTATGGTCGTTCATTTCATTATATCATGTTCCCCATGACGTGTCAAGCAACCGGTGGTATAGGCAGCTGACTTGTTGGTTGATCGCTGAATTTTCTTGACAGGTGAAGCATTTCCCGATATAATAAAATCAATGAAAGCCAAGGAGGTAAGGTCATGGAAAGAAGACAGCACCGCACGGGGCTTGTGTCGGTTTCGTTCCGCGCGCACACGCCGCGCGAGATTTTACGTGCCATGCAGGCATCAGGCCTGACCCTGATCGAATGGGGCAGCGACGTGCATGCGCCCTGCCGCGACGTGCATCGCCTTGACGAGCTTGCCGCCCTGCAGCGCGAATATGGCATTACCTGCTGCTCTTACGGCACGTATTTCCGTCTGGGGCAGACGCCCATCTCTGAGCTGGAGGCCTATATGCTCGCCGCAAAGCGGCTGGAGACAGACATGCTTCGCGTATGGTGCGGTTCAAAATCGGGTGCGGATATGAGCGAGGCCGAGATATCTTCCCTGCTTGCCGACTGCCGCGCAGCAGCCGATATGGCCAAGAAGTACGGCGTCACGCTTTGCACCGAGTGCCACATGGGTACCTTTACCGAACGTCCCGAAGACTCGCTTTGGCTGATGCAGGAGGTCGACTCACCGCACCTTCGCACCTACTGGCAGCCCTTTCAATGGCGGTCGACCCGGCAAAACCTCGCATATCTGCGCGCGCTTGCCCCGTACGTGACCCATCTGCACGTATTTCATTGGAAGCAGAGCGACCGCTTTCCGCTCGCGCTCGGATCGGACGAGTGGCAGGACTACCTGGCGCTCCTGGACCAGCCGCATACGCTTTTACTGGAATTCATGCCGGACGACCGCCTTGGCACACTTGCAGCAGAGGCAGACGCCCTGCGCACCATCATAGGAGAGAGCAAATGAAAGCCGTATTTCTCTGTAACCGTCCCGAGGACGTACGCCGCGTATACGACACGGCGGCGCTTTCCCGTCTGCATGCGCTTTGCGAGCTTGACGGGCATATTTACACCGCTGCCGAGCTGGGCAACCTGCCGGCAGACACCCAAATCATTCTATCCACCTGGGGTATGCCGACGCTGACCGAGCAGCAGATCGCAAAACATCTGCCGCACCTGCAGGCCGTCTTTTACGCTGCGGGCAGCGTGCAAGGCTTCGCCCGGCCGTTTCTGGCGCGCGGCGTGCGCGTATTCAGCGCATGGGCGGCCAACGCCGTGCCGGTGGCCGAATACACCGTGGCACAGATCGTGCTTTCAAACAAAGGCTTTTTTGCCCAGGCGAGAGATATGAAGCTCGATCAGCCCACGCCGCGCAGCACCGCCTACAGCGGCAATTACGGCAGACGAGTCGGATTGATCGGCTGCGGCATGATTGGCTCGCTCGTGGCCGAAATGCTCAAGCCCTACGCGCTGGACGTGGCGGTTTACGACCCCTACCTCTCCTGCGAGCGGGCAAGGGCACTTGACGTGACCCCCTGCCCTTTGGACGAGCTGTTCTCCACGTGTGCCGTGGTATCCAACCATCTTCCCAACAACGCCGCCACGCGCGGCATGCTGACCTACGCGCAATTTTCGCGCATGCTCCCCAACGCCACCTTTCTGAATACCGGGCGCGGCGCGCAGGTGATTGAAGCGGATCTGGTTCGCGCGCTTTCCGAGCGAGCAGACCTGACCGCCATTCTGGACGTGACCGACCCCGAGCCCTGCCCTGCAGGTCATCCCTTTTACTCCCTGCCCAACTGTATTCTGACGCCGCACATCGCAGGCAGCATCGGGCAGGAGGTATGGCGTATGTCGGCCTATATGGCGGACGAGCTGGCACGCTTTCTGGACGGCACTCCCCCTTGCTACGAGGTCACCGAGCAAATGCTTGCCACTATGGCATAATGAATACCCCGATGCCATGGCATCGGGGTATTTCTCATATTACTTGATTTTATAAACCAGAATCTTGCTTTGATACTGACCGGGAATGGTCACCTCAAGTCCCTTGGTAACCAGCTCCTTGCCCGTAATCTCCACCGTTTCCTTAGTGTCAATATCGGTTACGGTATAAGTCGCATCGGACTGCAAGCCCTCCAGCACGTAGGTGGAAGCGGTACAGCTTGAGCCGGCGCGGCGGAAGGCCATGACCATGCCGTCCCCTTGCTCGGGTCGGTCGTAGCGATAAGCCGCCCAGCCACCGTGAGCATACGACCAGCCACCGTTCTCCAAGGGATAGAAATCGCAGGAGAAGAAGTGCCGCAGCGAACGGTATTCCTCACACATCCCGGCCATCCAGGCGAATTGCGCTTCGGTAGGCTCGGGGCGGTCGGGGCGGTCAGTCCACCACCAGCTGCCCACGTAAGCAGGGGCATACGAGCTGCGAGTGGCATAGGTATCCCCCATCCGCTTACACACGCCACCCGAGCAGGGCACAAGGCGGTTGTAGCCGAACATCTGAGTCTGAATCGCATCGGGATCGAGATCCGGCTCGCAAAAGGCATCGGTGCGCCAGATCGGGATCGCTCTTTCCAGGGACTCCGCATCAATGCGGCGTCCGCCGGAGGCACAGTTATCGATCACAAGATCAGGGTATTTTTCGCGCAGATCGTCCCACAAGCGGTACAGATTCATAATATACTTGATCTCATTCATGCCGCCGCGATCCATCTCGTCGGTAATACGCCAGGATTGCAGGGGCTCCATGTTGAAGTCCTGCCGGAAGCACTTGATATCCAGCTCGTCTACGAAGCGGCAGATCAGATCAAACAAATATTCCCTGACCTCGTCCTTATCCAGACGGAGCAGCAGATAAAAGCCGTCCAACGGGTATAGCCAATCCGGATGCTCAAGTGCCAGATCTGTGCCGGGATACGCGCGCTCGGGCTCCATCCACAGCAAAAACTTCATGCCCATGGCATGCACCTTGTCAATCACGTCGTGCAGCCCGTCGGGATGCTCGTCGGGGCGGACCTGCCAATTACCCACCTGCTTATACCAATCGGCTGCGCCGGGCGTACCGCCCTTGCCGTACCAGCCGGCATCGATCCAATAGTAATCCGCCTTGACACCGTGTCTGCAAAAGCCGTCCAGATGGTACAGATGCCGCTCGGTGCAAAGACCCATGCCCTCCAGCGCAAACGGGTATTGCTCAGAGGAGAAGGGACACAGCTCATGCTTGATCAGACGGCGGAATTGATTACTTCCCTGCACGCGCGTGCCGCGATATTCCATGAGCAGAATGGACGAGGTGCGGATGCGCTCGCCGGGATGCAGCTTGAAGGCGGTATACTCCAGGCCGGTCTTCAGCTCCAGGGTATCCCCCTGCGTGTGCGCAAAGCTCGCACGCCATTGTCCCGACCAGCCAACCGCGGCGATCAGGCCGCGCCCTTCGGTATAAAACTCAAAAAACGGCATTTTTCCGCTGGAGGAGCGACCGCCCATGGGATGGAAGGAGCGAGAGGTGCCAAGCGACATTTTGGTTGGATGCACCTTACATTCCTCCGCGATGCTGTCAGAGCGCAGATAGGCCTCGTAGCCGGCACAGCCGTCCGTGTCGTACAGGAAAAGCGGCGGCGTGACGCCGGGCACCTCTGCAAAGCACCAGGTTGCATCGCAGTCCAGCACGTTGCTGATCAGACCGCTGTCATGCTCGCCGCAGTTTTCAAACCACAGCGTCCATTTTACCGCGTTATATTGCGGAAATTCGCGGATATGAAGCTCAACGCGCAGCCCGTCGGCAAGCTCATACAGCCGCCCGTAGCCGGTGGCCGTCACTCTTGCATCCGCCAGATCAAAGCTCTTACCGTTGTACTGAAATGAAAAACGAGGAACAGTTTGCATATTTTCTCCCTCCGTTTGCAATCGGATATGATATCTGTATTATAAAGCATTGACTGACCGATTGTCAAGAAAATAAGACAAATAGACAGAAAATACAGACTAAAATACATATGTTGTTTGTGCATGCTTGACAATGGCGATCGGGCCATGCTACAATTATATATGTAATATAACACCCCCTGCGAATACAAGAAAGGATGTGTATGATGCAAAAAAAGATCCTTTGCTACATAGTGGGATTTGCTTGCCTGTGTGCATGTCTTGTTGCCTGCAACGGCGAGAACACTCCCCCGACCGACACCACCGGACCCGACGTCACCGGGCAGCTCACCGAGCCCGACACAACTCAGGAGCCTGAGCCCGAGCCCCTGCCCTATAAGATCCCCTACCCCGACCGCATCAGACTTGCCGACCTGGAATCCAAGCTCTTCAAAAAGGCCTTCTCCCGCGGCACGGCCACCAACGTGACACAAACCGCCAGAGGATTGGAGATCACAGCCAGGAGCGAATCCCGTGACCCCGGTATCCATTGGGACGTCAACAGCATGTTCGAGGCTGCAGGCTATCCCGTCGGAGAGGACGGCATCAGCTACGTACCCTTCACACCTGAGGAAAAGCATGTCATCGTTTTCAAGATCCAGGCTGAGTGGGGCGGCGCCTTTGAGCTGTTCTATGCAACCAACGAGCGCGAGCATGCCAAAGGAAAGTACGCCATCACGGAAATATATGGCGGCGACTCCGAATTTTTCGGTGAGCGCGTATGGCAATACGTCGTTTTCGAGGCTGATGAAACCACCGAGGACTGGTGTGTGAGATTCAACGACGGCTTCCGCCTGGATTACACCAATTTTGTCAACGAGGGCGACCTTTTCATCATTGAGCAGATCGCGTTTTGCGCTGACCGTGCCGAGGCGGAAAAATACATCGCCAAGGATCGGGGCGAGCCCGAGCCGTTGCCTGCATTGGCTGAAGGCTATTACGTATGTCTGTTTGAGGACAGATTGCACTATCCCGAGGATAACGTCAAGGGCGAGGTGTTCGCATCCCTTGATGAAGCCCGGGCGTTTTGCGATAAATACATGAAATACGGATATCGCGTGGCAAACGAGAAGGGCGAGATCGTCTACACGCCCTACTCTCTGCTGCAGACCAATCTCTTGCGTGAGGGATACTACATTGTCACCTATGCAAGAGAGCAAAAGTTCAAATACGGAGATTCCTGCACCAACCCCGGCATCAATCACGCGCCGCACCGCTCAAGCTGTGACCGATTGGTGGACTGGATCCTGTACCGTGCAGGCTTTACCGACCAGCCCCTGATCCAGGGCAAGGTGGTGAGTAATCTGCACCTTTGGTGCGAGGAGATGGGCTTTGAAAAGATCACGCGCATCGAGGATCTGCGCGCGGGGGATATCGTGTTTGTCCGTCCCGCGGCTGATGGCGGTCCGCAGCACGTGTTCATGCTGGCATCCGACGTCAATGACGGCAGCGCACTGCGCTACGACCACGGCTCGGACACCCGTATCATGAACAAAAAGCAGCCTACCAAGGAGCCGGTCAGCTATGGCGACGCCCCCTTCATCTTTGCCTACAGACCGGTTGCCACCGAGCAAAACAACGTTTACTACAACGAGCTTTACGCAGAACAGTAAATCCCGACACGATCAGATAAGGAGAAAATTATGCGCAAGATAACCACCAAATTTTTACTCTGCCTTTTGTGCGCATCCATGCTGCTTGGCTGCTTTGCCTGCAACGGCAATCAGGGCGGCGAGCAGGATACCACCCAGCAGGGTACGCAAGATCCGGTGACCGAGATCGACCGCTCCCAGCCACAGCAAGGACCGTTCACAGGCACGACCGAGCTGAGCTTTGAAAAGCAGACCGTAACTGAATATCAGAAGGTGGTTTCCGAGGAGTACGTCTTTGACTCCGCCAATCTCGACCCTGTGTTCTCGATTGGCGAAGGCAGAGCCAAGGGCACCATTGTCACACTCAATCCCTCAACCGTTGCCAACTTCAACATGGGTGTCAAGTTCAACGAGGACGTGGTTGCCAGATACCAGTTCAAGCTGACTGCCACCGAGCCGGAGCCCGAGGCCAATTACGATTCTGCTTACCTTGGCCTGCGACTGTCCGGCACCGGAACTGCTCCCAACCATGAATCCTCCCGCGTATGGATTCTGATGAAGGACCAAAAGATCGGTATGCGCACCGGCAAGTGGCCCAATTGTACCATGCTGCCCTGCCCCGTGGACTTTTCCAAAGGCGTGCATCTGATCATTGAGGACGATCCCGTTGCCAACGTCATTTCCATTTCTTACACCGAAAACGGCACGCAACTCCCCCTGGCTAAGCTGGTCATTCTGGACGACAAGCTTGAATTTTATCTGGAAGGAAGCGATAGCCCCGATATCACAGAGCCGCTGGAAGAGCCGGTGGCCAAAACGGGCTATGCTCGCATTTGGACACATCATATGCAAAAAACAGTCAAAATCAGTAATATGAAGGTTTCCGGTGAGTCCACCGTCAAAACCACCGAACCGATCGATATGCTCAATTCACGCGACGTTTTTGCAGACACGTGGGTAGCCACCGATGACGTTGGCCGTACCACCCCCGTTGGCGGCGATACTGCCGCTCCCCGTGACAAAAAGGTCGGTATCTTCTACTTCATGTGGCACAATGCATCCGAGCAGGGTCAGTACAATCTGTACGACCACACCGCGGCCTATCTGCAGGGCGGCGTGGACGCTGTGTGGGATCTGATCCCGCAGGGCGAGCTCGGCTTTGCACACTATTGGGCAGAGCCCTACTTCGGCTATTACAACTCGGATGATGAATGGGTCATCCGCAAGCACGGCTATATGCTGGCTGAGGCAGGCGTGGACTTTATTTACGTGGATGCCACCAACGGCATTATCTACGAGCGGAATCTGGAGGCTCTGCTCCGCGTTTGGAGCGAGATGAGAGCCGAGGGCTATGCCGTACCGCAGATCTGCTTCCATTGCGGTAACACCGATTCCTTGGCAGCCTCTTCGCTCAATTTCCTTTGGAACAACTATTACTCCACCGGCAAATATGCCGATATGTGGTTTACGTGGGACG
This sequence comes from Eubacteriales bacterium, assembly GCA_045603085.1. GTDB lineage: Bacteria > Bacillota > Clostridia > Oscillospirales > CAG-272 > SVQP01. Next base: position 21,624 of record JAZULL010000133.1, read on the forward strand.
GCAAGCCCCTGATCTTTTACCCCGATTCTCTGGCAAGAACTCTGCCTGACAAGATCAACGATTTCTTTACAGTCCGTCAAAGCTGGGCCTTCACAAGCGATGGCTGGTATACCTCCAAGGACGGTAAGGGTCGCTGGGCCTGGGCAGACATGTATCCCCAGGGCCCCGGCCTCTCCCCCGAGGGCGAGGTGGAGCAGATGGTGGTCATGTGTGGCTTCTGGGCCAACGGCAGTGGCGGCACAAACGGCGGCCGCAGCTATACCAAGAAAAACGGCATCCCCGACTATGAGGGTGACTGGGATTTCGGCTACGCGCTGATGAACACCACCTCCGGTCTGGGCCTTGCCTTCCAGGAGCATTTTGACTATGCCATGGAGGTCGATCCTCCGCTGGTCATGATCACGGGCTGGAACGAATGGTGGGCAGGCCGCTGGGGCGGCAGCTCGGGCAATCCCGCACAGGGACAGATGATCTGTAACGAATACAGAGTCAATCAGAGCGTGCCCAAATATCAATGGTACTACGTTGACGCCTTCAATACCGAGTATTCCCGTGATATTGAGCCCATGACCGGTGGCTTTAACGACAACTACTTCTACCAGATGGTACAGAACATCCGTAATTACAAGGGCTCGCGTGCCCAGGAGGCCGCTTTTGAGCAGTGGGCAATTGATATCAAGGGTGACCCGGGACAATGGAACATTGTAGGTCCCGAATACCGCGACTATCAGGGCGACACCGTGGATCGCGACCACTTCTCTTACGTGGGCGACTTCCGCTACGTCAACACCTCCGGCCGTAACGACTTGGTCACCTGCAAGGTTTCCTCTGATGCCGAAAACCTCTACTTCTATGCAGAGTGTGCCGAGGATATCACCGCTCCCGAGGGCACCAACTGGATGAACCTCTTTATCGATGCCGACTGCAACGGTAAGACCGGCTGGTACGGCTACGATTTCCTGATCAACCGCTCCCAGCAGGACGGCAAGGTATCGGTTGAAAAATTCGTGGGCAACGACACCTGGCAGCTGGAAAAGATCGGCGAGGCCGAATACGACCTGCGCGGTAAAGTGCTGCAGATCAAGATTGCTCGCTCGGTCATGAGCCTGGGCGACACCTTTGATTTCAAGTGGGCTGACAACTCGGTTGCCGACGGCAACGTCATGCAGTTCCTGGATCAGGGCGACGCCGCTCCCAACGACCGCTTCAACTATCGCTACACCACCGTGCAGACCGAGGTCAAGCTCCCCGCAGAGCTGACCGAGGATATGATCGTGCTCAAGGCCGGCTCCTACAACGCCTTTGCGGGTGGCAAGCAGGTCAGACTGGATGCCTCCAGCACCAGAGCCGTGATGATGGGCAGAGGCAACGACTTCTACCTGCCCAAGGCTTTCGTAGAAGAGGTGATCGGTGTTTCCTGCGAGGGACTTGATACCTACGATCACTACGGCATCACCTACGTCATGGCTGCCGAGATCATTGCCGCCGCAGGCAAGGCTGTGACCGTCACGGCTGACGGCCTGATCGTGATTGCACCCGAGGCGATTACCGATAAGGGCACTCTGACTACGCTGTACCGTGCCTTGATGTAAGCGCATTGCAAATCAAGAATAAAATAGGTGAGGAAAATTACAATGTCCTTTGACTATACGGTCAGTGACCGCGATTATATCAATTCCGACACCATAGACCTTTACTGCAATACCAACGCGCATCTGCTGACGGCACCGCCACGTGCTTTTGTGCTGGAGTTTCCCGGCTTGGGCGGTGGCTCTTGCCTGGGAGGCTCTATGGAGCCGGGCCCCTATAACGGCCCTCTGTCCGCGGCCTTCGCCGAGGCGGGGATTCTGCAGGTATACGTTTTTCCCGGCCCTTGGAGCTGGATGAACCGCGGTGCCGTGCGTATGATCAACGCGCTGGTGGACGCCCTGCGTGAAAAATACGGCTTTACCGAGTCCACCCCATGGGCAGTCATGGGCGGCAGTATGGGCGGCTTGGGCGCGCTTATCTATACCGCCTCGCACGGCGGTGATCCTGCGCGCATTCCCACAGCGTGTCTGGCGCATTGCCCCTGCGTCAACGCTCCGGATCGCGTGAATTGCCGTCCGCACATCACCCGTACCTTTTTCAGAGCCGTTGCGGATTACGAAATGCCCATCGCACAAGCGCTTGAAACGATTTCGCCCATTCACCGTGTGCAGGATATGCCGCGCATTCCGTACCATATTATCAACGATCTGGAGGATGAGCTGTTTCCTGCCGAGCAGATGGATGCATACGTCGAGCAGATGCTGGAGAGGGGACACAGCGTTACCTACCATCGCTTGGAGGGTCGCCGGCACGGCGAGCTGACCGAGCAGGAATGGGCGCACATCCGTCACTTTTTGCTGACACATTTAATACAACCGTGATCCCGAAAGGAGAAACACAGTGATGAAAAAGAAATTTTTACCGATTCTGGCGCTTTTGCTGGCACTTTTGATGCTTGCAAGTGCCTGCACACCTGCGCCGGATCCCGAGGGCGAGGAAGAGACGACAGCCCAGACCGAGCCCGAGTCCACCGAGCCCGAGCGTGAAACCGAGGAAGAGATCAATCTGCCTTACCTCATTCCCAATCCCACGCGCATTGACCTCTCCACGTTTTCTACCGAGATGATCAAGGCTGCTTTCCCGGCCTCTAAGACGGTCATCGTGGAACAATGCGACCAGGGTCTGAAGTTCATCGGACGCAAGGAATCCCGTGACCCCGGCGTGCAGTGGAAGCTGAGCAACATGTTCAAGGCGGCGGGCTATCCCGTAGCCGAGGACGGCAAATCCTACGTGCCGTTCACTCCCGATGAAAAGAAGGTCATCGTGTTCAAGATCCAGGCCGAATGGGGCGGCGCATTTGAGCTGTTCTATGCCACCGAGGATCGCAACAATGCGCGCGGCGGCTATTCCATGACAGAGGTCTATGGCGGCGACTCGGAATTCTTCGGCGAGCGCGTGACGCAGTATATTATTTTTGAAGCAGACGAGACCACCAAGGGCTGGACGACCCGTTTTAACGACGGTTGCCGTCTGGATTACACCAACTTCGTGCAACAGGGTGACGAATTCCTTCTGCAAAAGATCGCCTTCTGTGCCGACCGCGCCGAGGCCGAGAGATTTATCTCCATCGACAAGGGCGAGCCTGAGCCCGTCCCCGCTGTGGCCGAGGGCTATTATGTCTGTCTGTATGAGGACAGACTGCACCTGCCCAAGAACAACGTCAAGGGCGACGTATATGCGACGCTGGACGAGGCAAAGGCGGCCTGCGATAAGATGGCAAAGTACGGCTATCGCGTAGCCAACGAAAAGGGTGAGATCTTATATGCACCCTATACCGTACTGCAGAGCACCCTTTTGCGCGAGGCATATTACGTTGTCAACTATGCCCGTACGGAAAAGTTCAAGTACGGCGATTCCTGCACCAACCCCGGTATCAACCACCGTCCGCACTATACCAGCTGTGACCGTCTGGTCGACTGGGTTCTGTACCGCGCAGGATTTACCGATCAGCCGCTGGTGCAGGGCAAGGTCGTGACCAATCTGCCGCAATGGTGCGAGGAGATGGGCTTTGAAAAGATCACCCGTGAGCAGGATCTGCAGCCGGGCGACATCGTCTTTGTCCGTCCCAGCTCGCAAGGCGACCCGTTGCACACGTACATGGTTGCTTCGTACGTCAGCAGCGGAAAGGCCCTTCGATATGACCACGGCTCGGACAGCCGTATCATGAACAAAAAGCAGCCCACCTCCGAGCCCATCAGCTACGGAGATGCGCCCTTCATGTACGCTTACCGCCCCGTTGTTACCGAGAATAACAATATTTACTACGACTATTATAAGGATGCCGCACAGTAACCCATACTGATATTTGGAGGCCAAGATATGAGCTCATATAAGATTCGTGTTTCACCCACACAAACCGTCATGCTTGACGATTATGCCGCAGCCTGCGCACTGGCAGACGAGAACGCCGTATACGGCGCAATCGTAACCGATCCGCTGGGCAAGCTTTTGTACGCTCCTTGCGGCGAGGTGGCGGCCACCATTCTGTACAATGCCAAGCGCGTCTGTGACTATACACGCGATAAGGAATTCGTGTACGGTCACGCACCCGTCAATCCCGCCTATAACCACAATGCACGCACGGTCAGCTGTGACCGCCTTGTGGACTGGGTCATGTTTGAGTGCGGCTATCTCGCACAGCCCGTCAAGCACGGCGCGTGCGTCATGAGCCCCCAGCTGACCAACTGGTGCATTGACAACGGCTTTGAAAAGATCTGCTCCGTGGAGGAGCTGCAGCCCGGTGACGTTGTGTTCACCCGTCCGAGTGAAAAGGGTCACCCCCTGCATACCTTTATCCATGCGGGTAAGGGCGAGGACGGCAATTATTATCGCTATGACGCGGGCAAGGTAGAGCGCATCCGCAGCACCCAGCCCTCTTGCGAGCCGCTCAACGATTTTATGTACGGCTACCGTGCCCCTGCCGTCAAGCCCGCCTTTATGCCCGGCCCGTCCTTCAAATACGACGGCGTGCCGTTCTCCGAGCTGGAGGTCGAGGCGCGCGCCGAGGGCAACGATCTGATCTACACGATGCCCGACGGCCTTGAGCTGACCGTGCGCTATGAATTCTATCCCGAATACGGCGTGACCAAGTGGACCAACTACTGGCATAACCCCACCGATCACGACAGCGGACTGGTTTCCGAGCTTGCTGACTGTGATATTACCTTCCCCATCAAGGCAGATACCCCCCGTACCAGACGTAACCGCCAGAAGAACTGGGAGCCCACCTGCATGATCCTGCACACCACGCAGGGCGCCAACGTCAAGGACGACGACCATATTGACATGCCCGTTTGTATGTGGGCAGGCGACCATCACGAGGTTTCCTGCGCTTGCGGACGAAGCGGCATGGGCATGGCACCGTTCTTTGATGCCGTGGAGGGCGGCGACCGCCAAAAGGGCGTGATCATGGCCGTGGGCTGGACGGGTCAGTGGAAGGCGCAGTTTGACCGTGGCGAGGAGAATTTCCGCATGCGACACGGCGTGCAGGACGCACATTTCTACGTCAAGCCCGGCGAGTCCTTCCGTACCGCATCTACGACCGTGCTTGTATATACCGACGGGCAGGTCAACGCCCATAACCGTTGGCGTCGCTATATCCGCGAGGTCATCTCGCCCTTTGCGCAGAGCAAGGGGGCAAGGGGAGAGCAATGCCCCTTCTCGGCCATTTTCTGGGGCGGTATTTCCAGCGAGAAGCTGATCCACCGCTGGGAAAAGCTGCTTGAGCACGATCTGCCCTTTGAATATTGCTGGATCGATGCGGGCTGGTATGAGCCGCTGCGCGCCGAGACCACCGAGGGTCAGTCCGCCGAATGGGGAAGAACGGGCTCTTGGGAGATCAACCGCTACTTCCATCCGAACGGCTACCGTGACGTTACGGATTTCCTCAAATCTCACGGCATCAAGTTCCAGCTTTGGTTTGAGCCGGAAAGATTCTTGCGCAGTATCAAGGACTGGACGGGATCTCTGTATATGAAGGATCCGGGCGAGGATCAGGTCATCACCGCGCTCAACGAGGATTGGGTGTGTGACGACGTCATCAAGATGGTTTCTGATCTGGTTGAGCAAATTCCCGTAGACTGCTACCGTCAGGATAACAACATCAACGTCATTGAGTTTTGGCGCGGCAACGATTCCAGACAGGAAAATGCCGAGCGACGCAGAGGCATGACCGAGATTCATTACATCAATAACCTCTGGCGCTTCTGGGATGCGCTTCTGGAGCGTTTCCCGCACCTGCTGATCGACAACTGCTGCGGCGGCGGTCACCGCATTGATATTGAAATGCTGTCCCGCTCCGTGCCGCTGTGGAGAAGTGACTATCAGTGCACGTGGGATTGCTGTCCCGAGGCCAACCAGAATCAGAATGCTTCGTCTGCTTGGTGGTATCCTTATTCGGGTATTGGCTACGGCCCCACGCTGGGTGACCTTTACAGCTTCCGCAGTGCGTACACCAACGGCATGACCGTGCGTACCTGGGAACACGTGGACCCCGAATGGGAGGTAGGCGCGATGAACGAGCCCATGGACTTTGCCAAGAAGTATTTTGAGGAATACAACGGCATCCGCCACTATTTCGCACAGGATTTCTATTCTCTCGTACCTATTTCCAAGGAGAACTCGACGTGGTCGGCATCCCAGTATCACGATGCCAAGGATGAAAGCGGCATCGTGCTGGCTTTCCGTCGCGCGATGTGTCCTTATGAAAACGCGCACGTCACGCTTGGCGGCATCGATCCCTGCAAGACCTACGAATTTACCGATGCTGACACGGGTGCGACCACCCTTTACAAGGGCGAAGACCTTGTACGCGACGGCATGACGCTGACCATCGACCAAAAGCGCAAATCTATGCTGCTGCAATACAGAGCGGTATAAAACAAAAAAGCATTGTTCGCTTGAACAATGCTTTTTGTTTTTGTGGTTTTATGCATGTGCCTCGTTCTTGACCTTTTCCATGTAGGCACGGGGGGAGACGCCCATTCTGTTCTTGAATACCTTGGAGAAATACTGCGCATCGGAGTAGCCGCAACGGAATGCCACGTCGCTGACGCTGGTAAATCCCTGCTTGAGCATGGTGCAGGCGTGCTGAATGCGCACCGTGTGCAAATACTCCACAATGCCAACCCCCACGTGCCGCTTGAACACGGTGGAAAGATATTTTTTGTTATACTTGAGATCACTTCCCAGCCGCTCCAGTGAAAAGTCGGGATCTGAAAAATGCTCGTCCACGTACTTCTGGATCATGGAAATCAGGTCAATCCGCCCCTTATCGTGCGGTGCAAATTCGGGCAAACGACCTCCAAGATAGGTAAAGGTGTGTAAAAGAACCGCCTCGCTGGCAATATCCGAAAGCTCAGCAGGGCTCTCAAGTCCCTGTGTCCAAACCGTTTCAAGATCTGCACAGTCGGGAAAAAGCACGGTCTTGGGTGAAACCCCCAGCTTTTCCATAATGCGATTGCCGCGCGCACCCAAAAAGCTGATATACATATATTTAAAATCCGCTACCGATTCAATGGCAAAGGGCTCTGCCGGAAAGGAAAAGAACACGTCCCCCTTCTTTACACTCAGCACCTGGCCGCGCGTGTGCAGCTTTCCCTGCCCCTGCAGCACGTAATACACGGTGTAAAGTGACTTGAGCCGCAGACCCGTATAGATCTGCTCCTTGGTTTCCAAAACGAAATGGACGGTATGAATACTATGGTCGTTGATCTCGCGCGGGACAAATCGACATACGTTCTGCTCGGCCATGATTCTTCCTCCTTTGATAAGATGGCATCAGTATAGCACATGTTCTGTGAGAAGTCAATCGCGATGTGACTATTTTTTATAAATATGTGGAATTTATCCACAGACTACAAGGGGTTTGATATGGTATAATGAAGACGTTGAGAGCTTGTCCCATCAATCCCAATCTGATCTGTAATGAAAGGAATTCTGTCCCATGAAAAAAGTTCGTATTGGCGTTCTGGGTGCTTACCGCGGAACCAGCATGATTAACTATTGCAAGCGCGCTGACCACGCCGAGGTGGTTGCCATTTGTGATAAAAGCCCCGAGGCACTGGATGCACAAAGAGAGGCTGCCGCAGGCTTGAATATTACGTTTTACGATCATTTCGATAAGTTTATCGAGCATGATATGGACGCCGTGGTGCTGGCAAACTACGCCAACGAGCATGCCCCCTTTGCCATTCGTTGCCTCAAGCGCGGCTTGCACGTATTCTCCGAGGTCCTGCCCGTACAGAATATGAAGGAGGCCGTTGAGCTGGTAGAGGCCGTGGAGCAAAGCGGTCTGGTCTATGCATACGGCGAAAACTATTGCTATATGCCCGCCTCTTATGAAATGAAAAAGCTGTATGAGAGTGGCGAAATCGGCGAATTCGAGTACGGCGAGGGCGAATACGTTCACAACTGCGAATCCATCTGGCCGTCCATCACCTACGGTGAGCCGGACCATTGGCGGAACGGCGGCTATGCCACCTTCTATTGCACCCACTCGCTGGGTCCCATCATTCACGCGACCGGCCTGCGCCCCGTATCTGTTGTTGGCATTGAAGGCACCAAGAATGCCCGCGGTCTGCGCTGCGGCCGCAAGTGCGGTCAGTTCGGCATGGAGATCGTGACGCTGGAAAACGGCGGCGTGGTCAAGTCAATCCACGGCAATCTGTATAAGAATTCGATCTGGTACACCATGTACGGCTCCAAGGGCCGCATGGAGTGCGGCAGAGAGGACGCCATGGACGGACACATTGCCAAGATCTACGTCAACAAGGATGAATACGACGGTGGCTATGAAACAGGCTCGCTTCGCTCCTACTTCCCCGACCACGGCATGAAGGACAAGGCCGAGGGCTTTGGGCACGGCGGCTCGGACTTTTATTCCATGTACTACTTCATCAATAAGATCCTGGGCGATAAGAATGCCGACACCATCGACGTTTACGTGGCGCTGGATATGTTCCTGCCCGGCCTGTTTGCATACAGATCCATTCTGGAAGGCGGTATTACGGTACAGATCCCCAATCTGCGCAACAAGGAGGAGCGCGATGCATGGCGTCACGACACTGCCTGCACCGACCCCAAGGCAGCCGGTGATATGCTTTGGCCGACCATGTCCCGGGGTACGCCCGACATCCCCCAGGCAGTCTATGACCGCCAGGCACTTCTCTGGGCCGAGGAATGTGCCAAGACCGAAGGCACTTACCGAGCAGCGGCACTCAGTCAGGGCAGCAAGCAGGAAAAATAAAGAAATACGGGTAGTCCCAGCGGACTACCCGTCGTTTTTTATGCATCTACACGCGCAATGATTTCAAAGCCGTCGTCGGTTTCGCGGACCTTGAAGAGTCTGGGACGCTCATGGGGATTGACGTTGGTGCTGTGCAGAATCAGATACAGCTGTCCGTCAAATCCGTCAAATAGCATGCCGTGACCGCCGTCCTCATCGTAGATGAAGCGGTCGGCGTGACGCCACGGTCCGTGAATACTGCCGCTGTCGCTGATGGCCAGCGCCTGCACGTACCAATACTGCGGACCTGCGTGAAAGCCTGACCACAGCATATACAGCTTGCCGTTCTTGCCCTTGCGGAAGAACGGACCGTCGGTAACGTAGTTGCGGGAAGTAGGGTCTACAAGCGAATAGGACCATGCTGCATCCCCTGCGCGCAAAACGGTTTTGGGCTCGCCTGCCGGGGCGGTCAGATCAGCGGTCAGCGGCATAATTTCAATTGTGCCGTCACCAACCTGGGTCCATTCGTGACAGAAAGCGGTCCAGGGGGTGCCCTGCTCATCGACGTAAAACGTGGCGTCAAGGCTCACCCAATCCTCAGGGGTGATAGGACCGTCACTAAAGGGCAAGAACGGCCCCATGGGACTGTCGCCTCGGAGAATCTGAGAGCAGCGCAGATGCGTTTCGCTGCGAAAGCTTGCAAACATATAATAATGGTCGCCATAGTGATAGACCTCGGGGGCGAAGAAATCGCGGTCCGACCAGAAATCCTCGGGACGGGTAAAGCACTCGTGCGGCTCACTCCACTCGATAAGATCAGTAGAGGTATAAACGTCAAGTCCCGTCCAAGGAATGACCTTGGTTGCAGGGCCGCGGCGCGTGCCGTAAAGATAATAAATACCGTTCTCGGCAAAAACAAACGGGTCACGGAGATGAATATCGCACAGCTTCATATATTGACTCCTTTCGCGGTTGGGGTATATGGATATTGTACCATTGAACTCCCGCACAAGTCAAGGGAGAGGGGGCAGAAGATTGGTGAAAATAGTTATTTCAAAGTTGCACGGCACCCCCGGACACACGGGAATCTCGCCTTTGGCGAGAATTCGCACGCTCTACGCCTGGTGAGCAAGCTCCCCGAGAACACGCCGTCGCATAGTCGTCGCCTGTCGCCTCGATACACTCGGCTCTGCCGACTCCTTGCTTGGGGCTTTCCTCATCGAAAATAATATTCAATTATTTTCGACTCGTCACTCCGAGCGGCGAATGCGAACCCAATCGTGCGCTCTGCGCACGAAATGGGTTCGCGACGGGTCAGCAAAAAGAGGATGGAGTAGCTTGTGCTACTCCATCCTCTTTTCGGTGAAGCGGACGATGCAACGTCCGAACTATTTGCCATATTTTCAATTTCTTCAGTTGTAGGTATATCGATTGGCTTATCGTCAAAAGTAAGAATCAGCTTGATGTAATCATCATAAACGAAAATCGCCTTGACGAGACCGTCAACAAATTACGACTTGTATGTACTCACTTTCGTTCAACTAGATATTTACACTAACATGTTAAAATTACTTTATCAGTGGCTCAATATAGGGCTTCAATTCTTGTATTAACTTGTAAACAGTCGAACAAGGATCTCGCTTAGAAGGCGGGATTGAATTATTGTATGAACGCTCAATTCTAATTGCGCTGCTAATAGCGAATTTTATACTACCGTGCTTGGTGACAATATCAAAAATGTTGGTTAAATTCTTTTCATATCCCACTTCAGATATTTTGTTTGACTTAAAGAGATCATCTAACTTTTGACACCACTGAGTGCGATGCAGTGCAGAATCTGAATAATTGAAGTGAAGATATATCCAATATTCAAATGATTGATTACTCCACCCAACGTGAAAGCCCCTGCTTTCTGCCAACTCTATTGCTTCGTCAAAATTATCAAAATCGTCCTTATCAAAAACGACCCAAACTTGTTCATACATTATTGGAGAACGAGCAACAATTTTGGAAGCTGCCTCAACAAGACTGATTGTGTTTTTTCCTTCTCCGCAAGTCTCTATGGTAGGTTTTTCCGCTTTTATACTGTTGGAATTATATAATTCGTTAATATAGTTAGCTAATCCATCAAAATAGTACGGTTCTGTTTTAGTTCCTTCAGACACTATTAGAAAAGAATTTGGCTTGGGTGTTTTTGATTCAATTTTTCTTTCTTGAAGTTTGGCACGCCTTTTTTTGAAAAAATCGTCAGTTCCCATCGTTGTTCCTCCAATGGTCGAACTTTTTCAGATTAGGAATGGCATCAAATACACCACTCAGATAATCCTTGGTAAATGATTTATCATTTCTAATTTTATAATCTGCTAACGAATACAAAGTGGATTCTCCATATTCATTTTTGTCGGTAAACCAAACTTGGTCTCTGCGAACATACTGTTTATCCAACAATGTGGTATCGTGGGTTGTATAAATCAGTTGTGCCTTAGTGTTACTGCTATAAAACAAATCAACGATATACTTTTGCAATAATGGGTGAAGCTGGTTATTAAGTTCATCGATAATAAGCCCGCAACCAGTTTCTGTTGCTAATTTTACTAATCCGAAAACGGCCATAGCTTTTCTGGTTCCTGCAGATTCTTTCTCTAACGGAAAGCGAACTTTGTTTCCCTGTTTATCAAAATGATATGTGTAGATGTTATTTTGATCTTCATTTTTTTCAACAGAGATGTCTTTGATACCAATATCTATAGCGTTCAAAAATTCAAGCAAAACTCCCTTGTCATCTTCTTCGAATGAGTTGTCAAACAAAAGATCCAAGATAGCTGCCGACTCTTGACTACAATCAAATCGCAAAGGAAGAAATCCTAAAATGCAAAATAACGTTTTTTCAAAAACATTATTCTTCAATTTTAAACTGCTAAAGAAGGAAAGCGCTAAGACATCAATATCGATGTTGTCGGTATATTTTTCACAGGCTTGTTTTACTGAACTTCCAAGAGTAAACTCCTTTTCACTTCGCTCCAGGATTGTACTCTGCCTGTTTGTGGATAAATTGATTCTATACAACCATTCTGAAGTGATTTTTTCTTTGTTATATGTGAATCCATATCTATATTCATAATTATTCTCATGATATACTGCTTCAAATTCTGTATCCGAGGATGAGGAGTCGACATCTAACATAAATGGATTGTAGCATTTAGAAAGAAAAGTTTCTTTTTTGTCCTTGTTATTTTCTTGAAAAGATTTTCTGGCAATTTTTTGAAACATAGCATAAGCGTCAATAAAGTTGCTTTTTCCACTTGCATTAGCACCGAAGATAGACACTACTTTCAAAAAACTATTTCCCGTTGTCTCAGAAATCAAATTATATTGATGTTCTTTATAAGCTTTTACAGCTCTCATATCCAATGTAACTTCTTCTTTAAACGGTCCAAAGTTTTTGAATCTAAAAAGAACCAACATAATACTCACCTCCATATTAGTTATATTATTATAACCCAAAATGATTCATTAGTCAATGGTTTTTGAGAATATTTCTCAAAAACCAGATCGTAACCATTATTTTCTCTTTTTTTGCAACATATATATTCAATTGTCCGCATACATTTGAACGATTATACAGAATATTATTCAAAAAAATCTTTGTTAATCCACTATCCCAACAACTATATTATACCATAAGATTTTATTTCTGTCGTCACGAATTTCAATAATTACAGAAATGGCTTGGCGATCCAGTAATGCTATAGTATATTGCCTAATACCAAACGATTTTGGAATAAGAATATTTAGCCTTTATCTTTTTTGAAAGAGGACAAAAGGAAAGAGAAACTGTCATGTTGTCCCACCAATCAAAATCTGCGTCGGAGGAAACAAAGAAAAGCCCCGCGCGTGGCGGGGCGAGAATCATAACATGATCTCAGCAAATTCTTTAGGATAATGAATCTTATACCACATCAGCGTTGCCGCCAATTTCACATAAGTAACGCCGTGTGCTTTCGGAAATAAATATTGAATCTTTCCGATTGAATCAACAAACCAATCCTCTACCTCGATAGCTTTGAGCTGCTTCTTCATTTCATCCGAAACACCACCTCTGAAATAAATACCTCTGCGTGTATCCTCCATGATCTTGTAGGCGTACCCGGTATTTGACATGCCTTTTCGCAACATATGCTTCTCTATATGGTTGAATACATCGTCGCGATATGCAATTACATTACTTACAGGAAAGCCTTGGTTTACCAATTCCTTTGCGTTGCCAATCCATACTCCCGTACCGTGAGATAATCCGGCTATCTGAATCAAATCGTAAAAGGACCCCGGCAATACCTCTTCTGCCATATCTTTTATAAAAGTTTGTCCTGAATTCCGGAATACCATCGGTATTACCGATTCTGAATTCGTTCAATACCTCATTTTGCGAAAAGTTTACTCGCTCAAACGCTGTCGCTGTTGCACGTTCTAAGGCTTGATACTGCTCAAACTCCGTGTCTGCTAAAAACGTAAAGGAACAGTCAGATTTATCAGATGTGACAGTATACGTTATGATGTGGTTTTCTTCCCGTTCTGTAGCTGTCAGTTCGCAATCCTTGAAGTATTCTTTTATGACAGAGTTTGCTACACGCCAAAAATTTAGAGACATTGATACATCAAAGCTCGTGTTTCGGTGTACCACGTGACGATAGATTTCGAACGGAATATTGTGTCCATCCGTTTGCATTTCTTTTCCGCACGAGCAGATTTTCCCCGGAAGATCCCAACTGTCATAAACACTGTCATCAAAAATAACCATACCACATTCCGAACAGTAATAATGCGGTTTTAAGGGGTTGATTTCCGTTGCGCCCAAGAGATAAGCCACAAAGGATGCTCCCGTTCCACCTCTTACCCGAATATGCTCACCTTGCTTTTTGGCTTCGGAAGCAAGCACGGATAACAGATTGAAATATACGATCATATCTGTGTTCTGCATTTCCGCATGCTCTGTCAGCAAACGGTTCATGATTTCGAGGTGCGCTGGGTTGCCATAGCGTTCACGCATGGCATCAAAGGATTTGTTCCATAGCTGTTTTTTCATTGCAAATACTCCTTTAGTATCCTTCTTTTCAGAGGAATGATATTTGCAAGTCAGAAGCTCATCAACGCTGACTCCAAGTACATCGCTGAGTTTATATAAAAGATTACTCTGCGGTTTGGAAGAGCCGTTCTCCCATTTTGAAACCGCCTTGTCGGAAACGCCGACGAGCGCGCCGAGCTGATACTGCGTAAGGCCTCTACGCATTCTGAGCTCATGCAGAAAATTACCAAAACTATAGTCTCTCATAATATCCTCCGTCTGCTTGCTGATTATATTATAGCATGAAAAATGTAGTTCTTCAAGACGGAAGATATCTACCGCAGGTAGAAATCCCGACGCTTGCGTCTGGGGCAAGCATAGCGCATGGACGTCCACCGCCAAATGGCGGCGCCCACCTCGCTCCGTCCCTGCGCTCACGCTGGGACAGAATCGGGTAGAAGCCCGAACCCACCTGCTTTTTTTACAAAAGAGCGAGGTCGCGTGACCTCGCTCCTAAACAGTGTTAAATTGGACAATTAATAGAAAAAACAAATCCGAACCAATTTCGATTTACGAAATAGTTCGGATTTGTTACGTTTGGTGACCCGTACGGGAATCGAACCCATGTTACCGCCGTGAAAGGGCGGTGTCTTAACCGCTTGACCAACGGGCCTGGTAGCGGGAATTGGACTTGAACCCATGACCTACCGGGTATGAACCGGTTGCTCTAGCCAACTGAGCTATCCCGCCGCGGACTTGAATATTATATCACAGAAATATCCGCTTGTCAATACCTTTTTTCAAAAAAATGTGTCTTTTTTAGCAACTTTTTGCTTTTTCCTCGCTCCGTCAAAGGGAATGTTCCGCTTTTACCTCTCATCCATCTCCAATCTTTCAATCAACAGCACGCTGAATGCGGTGATGATGAGCGGAAAGAGCAGATACGCCACCCAAGGCGCGTACTCTCTTGCGGCAAATACGGGTGCTGTGGTGCGCTCCACAAGGTAGGAAAATAAAAACAACAGTGCCGCGCCAAGACTCATTGGCAATTCGATATGTAAGATCATTCTGGAATATCTCCC
>JAZULL010000134.1:0-7471 GCA_045603085.1 Eubacteriales bacterium
ACAGAACGACATGGCTACGATCCGACTTGCACCGAGCAGGAGTGGCTGGCCTCGCTGCAGGGCAGAGACGGCGCGGACGGTCTGCGCGGCCCGCAGGGCGAGGCGGGAAAGGATGGCGCGGCATACGATCTGCAATACGACAGCTCGACCTGCACGCTCCGTCTTTTGCGCGACGGCGTGTGCACGGGCACGTTTGATCTGACCCAGCGCATGTCTGTGGTCAGCATGCAGGCCGAGCAGACCGCCTATACCTTCGCCGCGCGGGACAAGGGAGAAATCTCTTATTCTTGGAGCTCGACCGCGGGCGGCAAGGGAAGTGCGGTCTATACCGTCAACGGCCTGCAGGTGGCCACCGCGTCGGTGTCGCAGGGAGAGGTAAGCTTTGCCGCAGGCGCGTATTTGCAGATCGGTGTCAATCACGTCAGCGTCAGCGTGCGCGACGCCTACGGGTCAACCGGCGTGCTGGAATACACCGTGAGTGTGGTAGCTCTTGGCATCAGCTCGAGCTTTTATGCCGATTCGCCGATCGCGGGCGAGGTGATCTTTCGCTACACGCCCATGGGCGCATGCGAAAAAACGGTATATTTTGAGCTGGACAGCGCGCTGCACGGGCAGGTGCAGACCACTGTCTCCGGCAGGGTACAGAGTTATTCGCTGGGCACACCCGCGCACGGACATCACACCCTGCGCGTATGGGTGGAGGCCGATGTTGGCGGCGTGCACATGACGGCCGACGCGCTGTATTACGATCTGATCTGCGTCGAGGATGGCAACACGGCGGCCATTATTGCCTCGGATTTTTGCACGTCCGAGGTCATGCAGTATACCAAGCTGGCTATCCCATACGTGGTATACGTACCGGGGATGGAGAGTGCGCCCTTGCAGATCTATGCAAACGGTGCACTCGTTGCGGATCTGACCGTTGCTCCCGTTCGCGACAGCTTTGAGTACGTTTGCCGCACGCAGGGCGCGCATGAGATCAGGCTCTCTTGTCTTGGCACCGAGCGTGTGCTGAATTTTACGGTGACCGACGCGGGCATTGACGCCGCGGTGGAGACCGTGGATCTTGCGCTTTGGCTGGATGCGGCGGGCAGGAGCAATCAGGAGCAGGCTCCCGCCGTCTGGTGCTGGGAGCAGGCGGACGGCCATATCATTTCGGCAGGCTTTTCGGGCTTTAACTGGGTCAGCGACGGCTGGGTCGAGGGCAAGGAGGGCGGCAGGGTACTGCGCATTCCCATCGGCGGCTCGGTGGAGATCCCGTGGCAGCCCTTTGCCACCGACCTGCGCAGTACGGGTATGACGCTGGAGGTCATTCTGGCCTCGCGTGACGTGGGCAACCACGAGGGCGTTGTGCTGGACGCCTATACCGACAGGGGACTGGAGATCCGTGCGCGTCAGGCGCGGCTGGATTCCGAGCAAAAGAGTGCGCTGTGCTCGTTTTCCGAGGATCAGACGGTTCACCTTTGCTTTGTCATTGAGCCGCATAACGAGCAAAGGCTGATCCACACCTACATCAATGGCGTGGACAGCGGTATTTTGCAGTATGCCGAGGAGGACAGCTTTACGCAGTCTGCGCCATGCAATATTGTGATCGGCAGTGCGGATATGGCGGTGGAGCTGTATTGCGTGCGCGCTTACCGCACAGCCCTTTCCCGCCATGCCGTGCTGGAGAATTTCATTGCATCCGCGCCCGACCCGATCGAGATGGCGGCAAGATACCGTCGCAACCGGGTCTGGGACGAATACGGCAGGATCGTGCCGGCGTCCGTGCCCGCGCATCTGCCTTATCTGATCGTGCAGTCCGACCGTCTGCCTGCCTATAAGGGGGATAAGCTGACCTGCACGGGTTCTTATACCGACGGCGAGGACAGCGCCAAGAGCTTTACCTTTTCGGGGGCTGTGATCGACGTGCAGGGTACTTCCTCGCAGTATTATGCTACCAAGAACTTCAAGATCGCGTTCAAGGGAGGTTTTGTGGGGATAGACGGCGTGACAAGGGACACCTATGCGCTCAGGGATGGCGGTATTGCCACGAGTACCTTCTGCTTCAAGGCCGACGTGGCCAGCTCGGAGGGGGCAAACAACGTCAAGCTGGCCGATTTGTATAACGGCGCGTGTCCGTTCAAGACTGCGGCGCAGATGGCAAACGGTGCGGTACGGCAGGGCATTGACGGCAAGCCGATCTTGCTGTTCTGGAAAAATGCGGTGACGGGAGAGGTCACGTTTTGGGGCAAGTACAATTTCAACCACGATAAATCCACCGCCGAGGTGTTCGGCTTTGACAGCGTGACCTATCCTCGCCAGCAGTCGTGGGAATTTCGCAACAACACCTCGGATCGCGTGCTGTTTCGCAGTGCGGACTTTTCGGGCGAGGATTGGAAGAATGACTTTGAGGCCAGATTCCCCGAGGACTATGCCGATCCTTCCGATCTTGCGCGCGTGATCGGCTGGGTGGCGTCCTGCGATCCCGAGGCGGCCACGGGTGCGGCATTGAGCGCGACCGTAACGCTGGGTGGCGTGCAGTTTACGCACGACACCGCGGCTTACCGTCTGGCTAAGTTCAAATTCGAGGCGGAGAACTACTTCGACCTTGGAGACCTGCTCTGGTATTATCTGTTCACAGAGCTGTTTTTAATGATCGACTCGCGCGCCAAAAACATGTTTCTGACCACCGACGACGGGCTGATCTGGTATTTTCTGCCTTATGACTTTGACACGGCGTTGGGCATCAACAACGAGGGCCTTCTCCGATTCTCGCCCGACCTTGAGGACACCGATCGCGTGGGCGAGGGCGACGTGTATAACGGGCAGAAATCGGTGCTGTGGAACAACGTGCGGTCGTGCTTTGCCGCAGAGCTGCAGGCCCTTTACGCTACCATGCGCACGGCGGGACAGAGCTGTTATCTCGGCAGGGATGAGGTCATAGAGGCATTTGAGAAGCACCAGCAGATCTGGGGCGAGGCCATTTTCAACGAGGATTGCTACAAAAAATATCTTGAGCCGTTGGTCAAGGACAATGACGCCTCGTATCTGCCCATGGCGCAGGGCTCAAAGAGCACGCAGAGAGCCTATTGGCTGAAAAATCGCTTCTGCTATCTGGATTCCAAGTACTGCGCGGGTGACGTGCTGGCCGATCATGCCGTATTCCGCGGCTATGCCAAGGACGACCTTGTGCTGACGCCCTACGTTGGCTCTTATCTCAACGTGCGCTACGGCTCATACGACGTGCAGGTGCGTGCCGCGCGCGGCGAGAGCCATGCGCTGGCCTGCCCGTTGGATAACGTCAACGACACCGAGATCATTCTCTTCGGCGCGTCGTATCTGACCGACGTGGGGGATCTTTCCGGATTTTATCCCGGCTATGCCAATCTGGCGGCCGCGGTGCGGCTGGAGCGGCTGATCATCGGGTGCGGCGAGGAAGGGTACAGCAATCCCAACTTAACCGAGGTCGCGGTGGGCAATAATCGCATGCTCCGCGTGCTGGACGTGCAGAACTGTCCGTCTCTTTGCACGACCCTTGAGCTTACGGGCTGCCCCAATCTTCGAGAGGTGTATGCGCGCGGCTCGGGTATTACGTCGGTGGGTCTGCCCGTGGGCGGCAGTCTTACCGTGCTGGAGCTGCCCGCAACCCTGACCTCGCTGACCGTGCGCGGTCATGCACATCTGGAGCGCTTTTCGATCGATGGCTGTGACGCGTTGCGCACGCTTCGCATAGAGGGTGTTCCCGTCGATTCCGCCGCGCTGATCGAGGCCGCGCCCTTGCTGGAGCGTGTGAGATTGATCGGCGTTGTGTGGGAGCTGCATGATCTTGGGCTTCTGGAGCGGTTGCGCGACGGTACGGTCAAGGGGCTGGCGGCCGACGGCAGCCTTACCGATGCCCCCGTGCTGTCGGGTGTGGCTTACGTGTATGACGATATCTCCGACGAGGTGATCTCCGAATGGTCTAAGACCTTTCCCGAGCTTGTGCTGATCGTCTCGTTGGGTATTATGGATTACACCGGGGCGTATATCAAGGACTGCACGGGTGCTTACGTGTTGCCCGTGGCGATCTGAATCAACTCCTTTTGTGTAAAATCCGTCTCTTTTGGTGCACAGGCTCTTGCAAAATCGCATCTTGTCCTTTATAATAGAGAATGAGTGATTGTATGTTTCCCGAACAGAGGAGGATAAAATATGCAGGCAAATCAAAAAAGAGCACTGATCATCGGTATATGCGCAGGTCTTGTGCTGTCGGTGGTGGTCGGTCTTGGTATATATTTTTTGATCGGAGGCTCGTCGGACGGCAATTCGGTCGCGCTGGCGGACGTCTCCAACCCTACCAATATTCTGGCTTATATCAAGCCCGAGGAGCTGGATCTGCGTCAGTACAACGACCGTTTTGCGGCAAAGGTTGAGCCCACCGCAACCGATCTGATCGAAATTCCGCGCAAGAAGGCGGATATTCTCAACGTGCTGGCGATATGCACCGACGAGCAAAACGGCAATACGGTCTCGGATATGCTGATCGTGGTGTCCTTGAATACGGCAACGGGTGAGATCCGCATGGTCTCGCTGGGCGGTGACACCTACGTGCCCATCGAGGGACACGGCTGGGATAAGCTGAGCATGGCTATGGCATACGGCGGTCCCGAGCTGACCGTCAATACCGTCAATCTCGTGTTTGATCTGGACATTGCACAGTATGCCGTGCTCAAAAAGCAGGATATCATGAGCTTCTTTGAACAGATCGCACCTCTGAACGTGGAGATGACGGTCAGACAGGCAGAGATCTTCTCTACCTACTATAAATGGGACGTGCATCCCGGACTTAACGAGCTGAATGCCAAGCAGCTGACCGCGATGGTTTCTCTGCGCGATTATCAGGATGGCGTTGGATTTGAGGGCGACGTGATCATGATCACCGACTCGGACCGTATGGACAGCATCAAGATGGTGGCGCGCGCAGTCTTTTATTCCATTCGTGATCTGGATAAGGACACGCTGAACGCTACGCTGGACGTGGTCTGGAACAAGCTGGATACCAACTGTAATCTGCAGACGGTCAAGGATGGCGTGCAGACCGCTGTCCGTGCATCAAGACAGGAGGACTTCCCGCTGGATGCCACCTCGCTGCCCGCGCTCAACCAGCCCACCTACGTCGAGGTTTTGCCCGAGGGCTACGAGCAGAGTGCCATGGCAACGCTGTATAACTACGTCTCGCTTCGCAAGCAGATCGCATATTATCTGTATGGTGTTTCCAATTAACAATGAAAATAAAAACTCTGAAAACGGGTTTTCCCTTTTCGGAGTTTTTTGGTTATGAAAGGTTCGTAAGCTCCAGCTTGCCCTGCGCGGCATCGGCACACAGCCTTGCCATCTGATCGCAGGATTCCACCATGCCGCTTCTTGTCCACTCAATGAACACGTGGAAGAATGCGCCTGCGTGGTAGCGCAGTACGTATCTGCCCGCGTTCTTGTGCTCGGGTGCGCCAAGGAAGGTCAGATCCATATTGCGGGAGACGCAATCCAGTATCAGGCCGTCCAGACCCGCGGTCAGCGCGGCGTTGACCAACGACGCATACTGTCCCAGCGTATCAAACAGGGTATAATAGTATTGATAAACATCCCGATGCAGATGCTGCTCTACGATCTTGGTGTGGATCTTTTCGCCTACGTCGTCCATAAATCTGCGCAGAATATCCTCCTTGGAGGAATAATTGCGGTAATAGGTCATGCGGGAAACACCCGCTCTTTGGGTGATTTCGGTAATGGTAATGGTGGCGTATTGCTTTTCGTTCATCAGTGCGGTCAGTGCGTTGACGATGCTTTCTCTTGCCAGCAGGTTTTTATCTTTTTTCTTTCGCATAAGCTCTCCGTGTGGTACAATAATGTGGCATTTGTCACCGATTGATAATAGTCTATCATATCCTGCCAATAATGTCAAGAGCAAAATTAACATTTGTCACATATCTCATAGTTGACAAACCGCGGGATTTTTAGTATAATGACAGCATAGGTGTTTCCGAATTGTAACGAGAAAGGGACGAAAGTATGAGCAAGAACAAGCAGCCGCCTCGCTTCGATTTTAAAAAGAAGCCCCGCAAGCCCGGGTTTTTGATGGGTGTGGCCAAGCACATTATCAGCATTCCCGACCTGAAGCACCGCCCCTATAAGCTCAACCGACACGGCATGGAGGGCATTGACGGCAAGCCGTATCTTTTGCTGATCAACCATGCATCCATGGTGGATTTCAACATTATGCTGGACGCCACGCAGGGTGCACCGCTCAATAACGTCATGACTCTGGAGGGCTTCCGCGATTTCACCGAGCCGCTCATGCGCCATTTAGGCGTACTGGGCAAGCGCAAGTACGTGCAGGATTTCCAACTGATCCGTCACATGAAATACTGTGTGGACACCTTAAAGACGGTATTCGTGCTGTTTCCCGAGGCGAGATATTCGCTGGACGGCTGTACCTCATATCTGACCCCTTCGCTGGGCAGTCTGGTGAGATTTTTGCGTGTGCCGGTCGTGGTCATCCGCATCAAGGGTAACTTCGTATCCTGCCCGCATTGGAACTGGATCAATAAAAAGGGCCCGGTTGAGGCTGAGATGTACCCCATCATTACGGCAGAGGAAACAAAGACGCTGTCTGCCGAGGAGATCTATCAGAGAATCGTGGACAATTTTCAATACGACGACTTTGCATGGCAGAAGCAAAATAATATCGTGCTGGATCACCCGCAGAGAGCCAAGGGTCTGCATTCGCTGCTTTATAAGTGCGCGCATTGCGGCACCGAGGGAAGAATGGATTCCGAGGGGATTCATCTTTGGTGCGAGAGCTGCGGCAAAAAGTGGGAGATGACAGAGCTGGGCGAGCTCCGGGCACTGGAGGGCGAGACCGAGTATTCGCATATTCCCGATTGGTCCCGGTGGGAAAGAGCCTGCGTGCGAGAGGAGATCAGGAGCGGCACCTACTACTTTGAGGACGACGTGATTGTCGAGACCCTGCCCAACGCCAGAAAGTTCTATCATCAGGGTAAGGGTAAACTGGTGCAGACGCCCGAGCATACCGTGCTGACTTGTGAGAGCGTGTACGGCGAGCCGCTGGAGGTGGAGTGGAAGGCACTCAATCTGGACAGCATGCACGTGGAATTCAATTACAGAAAGAGCAGAACCGCCAAGGGCGACTGCGTGGATCTGTCCGTGCCCGAGGACAGCTACTGGTGCTACACCACCAAGCGCGACGTGCTGGTCAAGCTGGCGTTTGCCACCGAGGAAATGCACTGCCTTGCCAAGGAAAAGGCTGAGGCAGAGAAGGCGGCGAAATCATAAAGAAAAGAGAAGCAGACCGATAAGGCTGCACAATTAGCGGTAAAATAAGATAAAGAGAGAGCAACTTCAAAGTTAACTCTCTCTTTTTTCTGTTTTGTAAGTGATATTCCGACTTCGTCGGAGTGATATGATTGCTATCGCAATCGTGATATTGAAG
>JAZULL010000135.1:0-44813 GCA_045603085.1 Eubacteriales bacterium
GCCGAGCTTGTCGTCGCCGTCGATGACCTGGATCATATCGATATTGTGCGCGATGGCATATTCAAAGTCACGCTGGTCGTGCGTAGGAACAGCCATAACCGCGCCCGTGCCGTAATTTGCCAGCACGAAGTCGCCGATAAACATGCGCACTTCCTTGCCGTTGACGGGGTTGATGCAGGTCACGCCCTTAAGCTCACAGCCCGACTTGGTCTTATTGAGCTCGGTACGGTCCATATCGTTCATCTTGAGCGTCTCGTCGATATACGCCTGCACCTCTGCCTTGTTCTCAATTCTGGGCATGAGCTGCTTGACCACCTCGCCGTCGGGTGCCAGCACCATAAAGGTAATACCGTAGATGGTCTCAATGCAGGTGGTGAAGATCGAGAATTCGCCGCCGCCCACAATGTTGAACTTGACCTCAACACCGGTGGACTTGCCGATCCAGTTCTTCTGCATCAGCTTGGTGGATTCGGGCCAATCGATCTCCTCAAGGCCCTCAAGCAGCTCCTCTGCAAATGCGGGCTGGTTGATGACCCACTGCTTCATGTTCTTTCTGACCACGGGATAGCCGCCACGCTCGGACTTGCCGTCGATGACCTCGTCGTTGGACAGCACCGTACCCAGCTCCTCGCACCAGTTGACCGGCATGTCGATATACTGCGCGTAGCCGTCCAGATACAGCTGCTTGAAGATCCACTGCGTCCACTTATAGAAATCGGGATCGCTGGTGGCGATCATCTTGGACCAGTCGTAGTCAAAGCCCAGCTCGCGAAGCTGACCCGAGAAGGTCTTGATGTTCTCCTGGGTAAAGCCGTTGGGGTGATTGCCCGTGGTGACCGCATACTGCTCTGCGGGCAGACCGAAGGAGTCATATCCCATGGGGTGCAGAACGTTATAGCCCTGCATTCTCTTCATTCTGGAGATAATATCGGTAGCGGTATAGCCCTCGGGGTGACCTGCGTGCAGACCTACACCCGAAGGATAAGGAAACATATCCAAAGCATAGAATTTAGGCTTGGAAAAATCCCAGACGTCGGTTTTGAAGGTCTGATTCTTCTCCCAATATTCCTGCCACTTTTTTTCAACTGATAAATGCTCGTATTTCATTGATTTTCCTTTCTGCCGCCATACGGCGGCAAACAAAAAACACTCATTTTATTATATATTTTATTCCCTCTTTTGTCAAGACTTTTTGGGCAAGCACACGCACGGTTTTTCACACCTTTTTCAAAAATTCCCCACCGAGCAACAAATTTTGCCCTCTGAAAATTACTTTTCCCCACCTTATTGACAACGCATTCCGGGTGTGTTATAGTGAGAACATTATCAATAATACCGTGGATTGGGAGAAGCTGAAAATGCAAAAAACCGTAAAAATTCTGCTATACGTATTCTTTGTGATCTATTGCCTTGCACTGGTAAAATTTCTGTTATTGGACGGCAGGTACATCAATCATACAGCGACGATCGGAGATTTTTTCAGCCGCTCAAATCTGATCCCCTTCAAAACGGTTTGGAATTTTATTGAAAGATTAAAGCAAGACAGTATCAACGTGGATATCGTGATCAAAAATATCGTCGGAAATCTGATCGTGCTCTTCCCTATGGGTTGTTTTTTGCCGTGTATGTTCCAAAAGTGCAGGAAATATCCAAAGGTATTGGCCGTCTGCTTTTGCATCGTGCTTTTCGTGGAGCTGTTGGAGCCGCTGCTTCGTATGGGATATCTGGATATAGACGACTTTATTTTCAACTTGTCCGGTGCAAGCTTGGGTTATTTGTTCGTCCATATCCCTTTCCTGAACAAGCTGCTCAAAAAAACCTACATATACACAGCCTCGGTAAATACTCTGACTTCATAACCATTACACGCAACATTTACGAATTATTCGGGGGGAATTATGAAAAAAACCACTGCCTGTCTGCTCTGCCTTGCCATGCTTTTTGCGTTTTGCTCGTGCGAATGCGAGTTTTCCGACTTCTTGGAGCTCTTTGAAATATCAAATACAAACGAAACCCAACCTGTACCCGCCAATTATGACAAGATGATCGGTGTGTACCGCGACATTATTCGTGTCTGCCAGCAATACGACAACACAAAAGGCGACGAGTATGATTACGCCGAGAAGCTTGGAATTTACGATCGTTGCGACAAGGAGTTTTACGAGAAGCTGTTCGTTTCCGCCTATCTGTTGTATGCCGGTAGAGGGCAGAATGATTGGCTTTCCCCTCACTATAAGCGTTCCTGCGGTTACGCGATCAAGGACGTCAACCTCGATGGCTTGGATGAGCTGATTCTTCTGAACGAGGACTATACCATTGTGGCCATCTTGTCCATGGTAAACGGCACGCCGACATTGCTTGGCAGCTACCAACCCCGCACCACCTGCTACATCGATGCACAAGGCTTACTGCACGAGCTGGGAAGTAACGGCGCAGACAGCCATTCACACGCCGTATACCGCATTGTACCCGGCAGTGCACAAACCGAGCTTTTGGTGGAATTTGGAACGCTTGGTCATGTGTGGGAAAATGACGTTTCCGTACAGCAATATTACAAGCTGGAGGGTGATCTGGCGACCCACATTACCGAACAGGAATACCAAGAGCTAAGTCAGACTTGGAGATGCTGTGAAGGATATACCTGCGCAGATGAAAACCAATACTGCGCAGGGCTTGTGTTCACTCCCCTGTTTACCGAGGAGGAAATCGGGGAGGAAATGTATCAGGCGGCTTTGCAGAGCAAATGCACAGTATATGACACCGAAACCGAGCAATTTTCTTATTTGGGACATTGCAAAACGCCTTACAATGGCATCCCCCTCTATCAAGCTTATATACAGTATGCCTATGAAGATTTGGATGCCGACGGAATCAGCGAGCTGGTGCTTGCATGCGGCGACGGCACTCTGATTCTTCGCTATTACCAAGGAACCGTCTACCTGTATTCCTTCATGTACCGCAACATGTACGATCTGAACACCGACGGCTCCTATGCTTGGAATTACACGGGCGATGATTTTGCATACGGCCAAAGCAAGCTGCATTTTGACGGCGCACAGATCACCCACGAGCCGCTTTGGAAAATTGTAAATGACGGTGAGCCGCAGGCGGCGTACTATATCGGCGAGCACGAGGTTTCGCAGGCCGAGCTTGAGCAGTATATTGCAAATCACCCCCATACCCCCATCAATTTCTCGCTCTTGCAGGAGTCGATCGGCAAGTAATTGACAACACTGAGTTGATTTTTATCCCGTAGCGCACCTCCGGGGGCATACATTCACTGCAAACCAACCACAAAAACGCAGAAGCTCTTGTAGCCGTACGGGAGCCGAACCAAGTTGGCTTTGTCGGGCAGATTTCCCCGATCCCTGCATCTTTTCCCTTGGACATATTGCCTATATGCCCTGCGGAAAAAGCTTTTGGGATCGAAAAAATCTGCTGCGCCAAAACTGCACAGCACCCGTCGGCGAATGCATTTTTGATAGATTTTGGTGTGATTTTGCGCAGCAAGATACAAATCTTGCAAGCGAAAGCGCGCCGAAAGATGCGAAAATGCATCGTCGTCGGGCAATTCGGTTCGATTCCCGTTCGGCTAAGCTTCTGCGTTTTATACTATTTTGTTCTCACAAACCGCACGGAAAGCCGTTTTCCCCGATTCCCAAGTGTGACTTGCTATTGACACACTGCCCTCGGTATGCTACAATAAAAAAATAAACTACCGACAGATTCCCGACAAAAAACGCAAATTTTTCAGTGATTTATTTGTTATATTATAAAACAGATCATTCAACATAGGAGAACCTTCATGAAACGATTATTGATCATCGCTCTTTCCCTGCTCCTCTTGCTTTCTCTATTTTGTGCATGCTCCGAAAATCGCTATCCGCCCGCCAATCCCGTCTCGGATTTCGAATATGAAATCAATCAGAGGGGCGGTATTACGATCACAAAATATATCGGAGAGGCCGAGCAGGTCGTGATCCCCCAACAGATTGAAGACAAGGACGTGCTGATGATTGGCCAATCTGCATTTTCCAAAACCGCAATTACCTCTGTGGTTATGCCCGACTCTGTGATCCATATTCTTCCTTGGGCATTTGTAAACTGCGAGAACCTGAAAACCGTTCAATTCAGCGCATCTTTGTTGTCCATTAGCCTGAATGCTTTCCAAAATTGTACGGCTCTTGAAACGATCGATCTTTCCATGGCAACAAGCATGGAATCCATTGAGGATGATGCATTCCGCGGCTGTCTTGGCTTGCGTGAAATCACGTTCAGCGACAGCATTGTCCGCATTGGCAAGAATGCATTTTTCCAGTGCGAATCGCTGGAGCAAATCATCCTTCCCAAAAATCTTCAGGAGATCGGTGAATCTGCATTTTGCGCTTGCACCGGTGCCAAGAAGATTTGGATTCCCAAAACCATTGAAAATTGGGGTTATCTTCCTTTCGCCGGTGTAACATCACTTGAGGAGATTGTTTTTGAGGACGGGATAAAAAAGATAGGTTCTGAGGCTTTGCTTTCCGCCGGTGCATTGCGCACAGTCACCATCCCTGCGAGCGTCGAGGTTTTATCCGAGGGTGCTTTTATGGAATGCCACAATCTCAAAGAGGTATATTTCGAAGGGCCGGCTCCCAAAATGAGCAACGAAAAATTCTATGATTTTGTGTCCCCCGAGCAAGACGTGAAGATCTATTATGATCCTTCCATGCCCGGATGGGACGATACCCCTTTACGCGAAATATATACGTTAATACCGATAGAATAGGCTATCCCAACAAAAAATCCTGCACTTTAGGCTCAGGTACTAAAGGACAGTTAAAAGAGCCGATACGGAAACAAATCCGTATCGGCTCTTTTCTAATGCGTCACCGCTTTTTTGGGGCGAGTAAGTGTGCATTTTCTGATAGCTTTTGAGTGATATGCTGTCTTTGACAGCGTGATATTACTCACGCTGCTCGTAGTGATATTGAAACCTCGCGGCTTCAGTGATATTCTATTCGCCTCTCAAACTCGCGCAGCGAATATCACTTGGACGAAGTCCAAATATCACTGCGTAGCAATATCACTCGCCAAAGGCGAATAGAACTGACTTCGTCAATCACCCTGATAGATCTCAAGGATCTTGTTGATCTCCTTGGTCATCGTGTTTTCTCTGACCTTCTTGATGGTACTTGCAACAGAGTTGCTCTTTGCATCAAGACACGTCTGGAACAGCGTTGCGCAGGGATAGGCCTTGCTGAAGAAGTGCGAGTAACCGAAGTCAAACACTCTGTTACGGATGATGATGTCAACCATCTCGGCAGATTCGGGGTCACGGACGTTCTTAGCCTTTGCAACCTTGTCGTACAGCGTGTCGGTCACCATGTAGTAAGAAGCGGAAGACAGAGCCTCCATCATGTAGCCAACGTACTCAAGTCTCTGGTCGGTCAGGCTCTTGGGAACGACAACGACGGATGCCGCGCCGTTTACAAAGCTCATGTAATCCTTCTGAGATGCATCGTACTTGGGCTGAGGCAGTACGCCGTACTCCTCGGTCATATCCTTAAAGCCGTACTCGGTATTGGCAATAGTGGTCAGCGAGCAGGATACGAACAGTGCTCTGCCGTCGGTGAATACCTTATAGGGCTCTGCCGCAATGGCAATATCGGTTACGTACAGAGAGTTGTTGGTGATAAAGGTGGTATAAACCTTGTCGTAGACGTTCTGAATTCTGTCCTGATCTACGCTGTATACGGGATAATTATCCGCATCCTTGGTAAAGAAGGTTGCACCCGAGCCAAAGAAGAAGTTGTAAGGGCCTGCGAGGTGCCAGCTGGTCATGCCGTAGAAGTCGTTTTCATAATCGATCTTACCGTCACCGTCGAGATCCTTGGTCTGACCCTTGGTCAGATTGTTGAGCTCATCCAGCGTCCAAAGACCCTGTCTTGCCAGCGCGTAAGGGTACTCCAACGACTGGTCGTCAAAGTGGTTCTTGTTGAACACCAGACATGCGGAATACAGCAGGGTGCTGGGCAGCAGGTCGCCTACCGCCAGGAAGCGGTGATCGCCGATGGTGAAGCCTTCCTTTGCATCCTGGTCCCACCATTCCTGCTCAAAATCAACGTAAGGCAGGTCGATCAGGTCGATCAGCATGCCGTTGACCGCCAGATTGGTAGCCGAGTTTACCATGTGCTGGAATACGATGTCATATTCGCCGTTACCCGAGCTGACGTCCTTGGTGACCTTGTTGCCGATCTCGGTATACTCAGTCTCAAGCAGAGTGGTAATTTCGATGCCGTAAGTAGCTTCCAGCTTGTCGTTTCTTCTGTAGATCGCGTCCTCGAGCGGATCGGAGGAGTTTTCCTCACTGCCTGCATCCATTTCACGGTTGACCAGCAGCGTCAGCGCGTTGCCGTCAAACTCATCAGTCAGAGCCAGCTCGGGGCTGATCCAATAGCTTTCTTCCTCATTGCCCTTGGTGGTATCCTGCTCGCCGCCATTGGGGTTGACACAACCCGTAAGCACACCCAGCAGCATGATGCCACACAGAAGTATGATCAAACACTTCTTCATATCCATTCTCCTTTTGGATTTGTTTTTCTATCGTTGTATTATAGCATGTTCCCTTGCATCTTGTCAAGAGCGAAACGCCGCGTGGTGCAAAAATGCCGAGCACAGTACAAGTGCTCGGCATTCATACTTTAAATCTTTACGTGCTTCTTCCTGCGCAGAATGACTGCGATGACGATACCGATCGAAACGATCAGCATAGCCGTGATCACACCAACCATGACCTCGGCCGCCGTGCCGCCCTCAACCACCTTGAAGGTGGCACTGATCTGCACGTCGCCGCGCGGCATGATAAAGGTATATACGCCGTCCACCACGCTGACTGCCACGCTCTCGCCGTTGCAGGTCACGTTCAGGGCGTCGATAAGATAACCCTCGGCAGGATCCAGCTCAACCGTCACTCGCTCGCCATCGTAAGACGAGTCGATGACGCTCACAACACCATTCTCGGGCTGGGCGCTCTCGATCTTAAATCTCTCCTTGATGACAAAGACGGAGAAATCCATGGTCTCAAAGCTCAGATATCCATTCTCCAAAGTGGCCTCCAGCTGTGTCAGCGAGCCATCTTCCCCGACGTGGAATACGTCGGGCGCACCCTGACCGCTATACGGAAGCATTACCGTCACCTTATCGACCAGGAAGGCTACGGGCTGCCCCTGCTCGTCAAGCAGCGTAACGGCATAAGCCGCTCTGCCCTCGTGCTCGGTCGGAGCAACAGAGACGCTTGCAATACCGCCGCCCATATTATAGAACGCATTGATGAGCGCACTGTTAAAGATCAGCTTTGCATCGCCAAGCTTCACCGTCAGCTGCCCGGATCCGCTCTCCCCTGCCTTTTGCATGATCAGCGAGAGGTCGACCTCGGTACCGTCGATCTGCAGATCGAATTTGCCGTCAGCACCCACGTTGAGCACGCCGCTGCCGCCACCCTCAACGGGTGCCAATGCAACTGCATCAAACTGCGCGGTATAGCTTGCGGCTGTGCCGTCCACCCGGGCAAGCTCGGTATCCCAACCCGCGAACACGTAACGATAACGGTTGTCATCGGGACGCGTGGGTGTGCCGTAAGGGTATACGGGGACTGTACCAAAGTCAAACTCGGCAGTCACCTCGCTGCCGTCCACCACAAAGGTAACGGGGTACTTGCGAAGCGTTTCGGTAAAGCGAGCGGTATAGGTGGCATCGCCCTGTACGGGGACAAAATCCTTATCCCATCCAAGGAAGGAATACGTGTATTGCACGTCAGACACCTTTTGTACTTCGCCATTGAAGTGCGGAACGGTTCCGTACTCCACGACCGAGGAATAGGTCACGCCATCCACCACAAAGTTGATCTCATAAGAGCGCAGCTGCTCGGTGAAGCAGGCAACGTAGGTTACGTCTGCCTGCACGGGAGCAAGCTCATGATCCCAGCCTGCAAAGTCAAAATGATACTGTACCGTGCTCTGCTTGGCGGGAGCTGCGCCAAAGTGCGGCATCTCGCCATAAGCCAGCGTCTGCTCGGTCAAAACACCCTCTACGTCAAAGATCACCTTATAATAATTGACGGTCGCGTCAAACTGTGCTGTAAAGGTCATATCCCCGATCAGCAGAGGAAACTCCGTGCTGTCGGCATACGACTTGCCATTCTGATCCTTCCAGCCCGCAAAGGTAAAGGAATACTGTGCGGTTGCGGACTTTTCGGGGATACCCAGATTATACACCACGTCACGCAGGTCGTGACCGAAGGTGTAGGTGTAGGTCTTGGTTCCCTCCTCGCCCAGATCAAAGGTCACAGTATAGCGGTTGAGCGAGGTGGAATACTCGGCGCGATAGGTCACGTCACCGCTGACCGGCGCTACGTTCTTATCCCAGCCTATAAATTCATAGGAATACTGTGCCGAGGGAGCTTTTGCGGTCGAGCCCTCAAAGCTCGGCATCTGTCCGTAGGTGTAGGTCTGCTTGGTCTGCACACCCTCCACGTCCCAGGTAACGGTATAAAGCCTGGGGGTGACGCTGTACTTGGCATATACCTTGAGATCCTCGGTAACAGCGGAAAGGTCAGCCGCAGTACCGTCGGAGAGCACCCAGCAATCAAAGGTATAATCGTTGTAAACGTCCGAGGGCTTGGTGGGCAGCTTGCCGGTATACTCGGCAGCCATGCCGTAGTGAGCGGCTACCGTATCAAGATAAGTGCCGCCCTGATCCGAATCGTAGAATTGGACAAAGCAATAATGCTGATTGCTATCCAGGCTTGCGGAATACTGTCCGTAAGCGCTCAGCGTCACGCTCTGTGCGGACGCATAGGTGGGACGGTGCACGATCTCGCCATTCAGATACGCCTCGTAAAGTGCTGTCAGGTAGCTGTCCCAGCCCAGCGTGGGCGCGGCACCGGGGTGCGTCACCTTCTGTGCGGGCGGGGTGGGTTGAGCCACGACTGCGGGAGCCTCCATGTTACTCACACCCGGATTCTTGACCGGAGTGGGGGCTGTCGGCTCGGTCAGCGTGATTGCAGGCGGTGTGGGCTGTGTCCTGACGGGATAGGTCTCGGGATCGGTGGGAGCAACAGGCCAGGCGGACAAGGGGGTAGCCTTGTTGGTATCCGACGCGGGCAGCAGATCGGGATCTACCAGCGCAGAGGCTCGGGTTCCGTTTCTGGTATCGATCACAGTGTTCAGGTTGAGATTGCAGCTATCGTTGAATACGCAGCTGTAAGCATACAGCGAGGCCAGCATGCGTACCGGCTTATGCATATCGTTGGGATACGCCTTTTGAATCTCCCCATACACCGTATTATTCTCATAGATTTTCTTGACGTTGACGTACAGCATGTCAAGATACTTGGCAAAGGAGGCCTGCTCCTTGATATAGTATCTGTACTGCGTCTCAGGGGTGGTCAGACCCTTGAGCGTGGTGCAGAAGCCACGCAGGTACTTGGCCGCCTCGATTGCCTGATCCACAGGCTCCTCCTTTTGCATCAAGACGATCAGCGCCAGACGCTTTTCCTCGATCATGGCGGTCATACGGTCGTCGATCATACGGTCCACAAACGAAGCACCGGTAACCGAATCGGGCTTCTGAAGCAGGGCCAGCAGGGCCAGCTGATGCTGCACCAGCGCCATATCACCGTCATATTTGCTTTTGAGTGTGGGATACTGCGCTTTGTAGGCGACGTAATTGTTATAGCTTGCCAAATTCTGCTCGTAGCTTTGCCATGCAGAGGCATTGGCCTTGTAATCGGCCAGATCCTCTTCATACTGTGCTACGTCTGCAAGATACTGCTGATATGCAAGATAGGCGTTATACAGCGCAAGGCGTTCCTGATATACGTTATACGCATCCAGATCGGTCTCGTACTTTTCCCATTCGGCGCGGTTACGCTCATAGTCCAGTACCTTTTGGTTGTACTCGGTCAGCTTCAGCTCGTAAGCCTGCTTTTCGCTGTCCAAAGAAAGCGCTCTCTGATAAGCGAAGTTGACAAACTCGTTGAGCGCGGCTGCGCTGAGCACGAAATCCGACTGATATTCAATGGTGAAGGAAACGCTTGCCGTCCAGTCCACGTTCTCAAACGTGGCACGGTAGGCGTATTCTGCAACGTCGGGAGCCGGCGCAAACGTAACGGTGTGCTCCCCCATGGTCGCACTGACGGGAGTCCAGACGATCAGTCTGTCAGACCGGTCATAGTAATAATCGTCCTCCAGCGTCAGCGTCAGAATTCCCGTTTCGCCGTCGTAGGAAACGGCGGGAAAATTGACGTCGGGCTTGGTGTAGTACAGCACGTTCTGCCCTCTGAACTTATAGCGCAGCACGTTCTTTTCAGCATCCGAAACCGGCTCGCCCAGCAAGCCCTCCAGCACCTCGTCCAGCGTCATGCTGGCGGCCCCCGTATCACTCTCGCTGAAATTGAGATCAGAGTCACTGAGCGCAAGGCTTGCAATATCGTTTGCCGCAGCAGTACCCAGCAGCGCACCGGCTATCAATATAAAAGCTGTTATGAAAACAACTGTTTTTCTCATCTGATAAAATCCTCCAAAGTCTCGTGTCAATTCTGGCTCGAGGCAATTCTTATGTGTACAACGTGTTTTGTGCCGTTGAGATAATACGTTACGGTATCACCCGTAACTTCTTCAAAATAGATTTCACCGTTGCACAGCGCAACGCCGTCGGTGTTCTCGGTACGGTTGTATACGACCTTACCCGTTTGTGCATCGGTAAAAAGGGGTTTTCCATTGATATTCAAAGTGGAATATACCTGAATTTGCTTCCCGTTATATTCAATCGTTTCCGGTTCTCCAACGGTATCTATCGAATTGATATCCACTTCCCAAAGTCTTTGGTTAATGTACTCTGTAGCGGTCTGCTCCCGCATACTCGCCGTGGCGCCGCCGCTGACCTGCGCGGACATTTTTGCGCCCGTGATCATAAAGCCGGTGACGGCCGCCATGACCACGCTCATGACCGAGATGACCGCGATCACCTCGATCAGGGTCACACCCCGATCGTTTTTACTCAGCCGTGGTTTCAGCTTCATTCTGTTGTTCAGCATGATAACTTACCTCCCAGCTTTCAAATTTTTTGTCTTGATTAATAATTGTACGAATCGTAACGGTTCTGCAGGTGATTTCGTAATAAGCGTCGTCGTCCTCATTCAGCACAGTCACCGTTACATCTTGCCAAGATTCATCTGCCGGATCGTATTTGTCAATACGAATCAGCTCCGCGACGGCATCCGCCGCATAATAATCGGTCACGTGCTGCTGCTTCTGCACCGCGGCATGGTAATTCTTCAGGGTCAGTCCCATGGCGATCATCGCCAGCATGCTGATAAACATCATGGTCACGATCACGGCGTACAGCATCTGACCGCGGTTATCCTTGATCAGTCTTTTCACGGCGCGATCACCCCTTTCAGAATGACCTTGCCGGCTGATTGCTCCTGCCCTTCCTCGGGCTCGCCCGCCAGAATCGTCACTTCATAGTAGCCGGCGTCATTATGCCGGTACACAACGTCAATACCGTCCTCGCGGTTCGCCTTGGCCTCCTCCAGCATTTGCTCAAGGCGATCCGAAGCCTTCAGCTCCTCCATCAGATTGGCCGCCTCGGTATACTCACCGTAGGTCTGCTTGGCCAGCACGTTGCCTCTTTGGGCGACGACAAAGGAAGAAAGACACGGAACGACGACAATACCCAGAATGGCAACCGTCACCATCACTTCCATCATAGTAACACCGCTATGATTTTTCAAAAGCTTTCTCATGTCTTTCTCCTTTCTTGTGTATTCTGATGCGAATTATTCTTCGGACTCGGTGTCCTGCTCAGTGTTGTCCTCATCGGGCGTTTCGGGGATAATCACATCGGGCTGATCATCCTCGGGAACCTCGGCGTTGTAAATCTCGATCAAGGTTTCAAGCTCGGTGTTGGGGAAAATCTTTTGCAGATAAGCCAGCGTTTCCATCTGGTTATCGTAGTTCACGCTCCGGTCGCCGTAGATTGCAAGGAAGCCCTTGATCTCGTCCTGTGTCTTATACTTCTTCTTCAGGATCCACAACAGCTCGGTTTCGGGATAGCCCTCGCCGGTCAGCTTCTGGCGAAC
Source organism: Eubacteriales bacterium (assembly GCA_045603085.1). GTDB lineage: Bacteria > Bacillota > Clostridia > Oscillospirales > CAG-272 > SVQP01. The sequence goes on from JAZULL010000135.1 coordinate 12,125, forward strand.
CTGCTCCAGCGTCATGCCGCCCTCCAGCCATTCCTCGATCTGCTCGGGTGTGTAATCGCTCATCGGGCCGTCGGCCGTGCCGTTATCGGTCACGTCGCCGAAAATACCGTCGATACCGGGGATGATGACCTCGTCGATCACGGGAGGTACGTACTCAGCACCCTCTTCCAGCAGATAATAGTGCAGGATAATGATGTTGCCCTGGATGGTTTCGTTCATGGGATTATACTGCATGCTCAGCGTATAGACCGATGCATAGAAGTCGTCATTCTCATTGAAATATGCAATCAGATTCTTGACACCCTGATAGGTTGCATAATAAGGAATCGAATAGACCTCATAGCACAGCAGCATGCCGTTGGAAAGCTTGGTCAGCTGATAATCCTGACCGTAGTTGACCTGCTGCATGCGAATACCGGTCTCGGCCTCGATCTTCATAATGAACAGGATGTCGTCCTCTTCGCGGCTCTCGCCGGGGAAGCTCGCCAGCTTTTGCCGGGTGTCGGTCAGGAAGATGTTATCCTTGGGGTTTTCCTTGACGTATGCGCTGATGGCCTCCATCTTGGCAAATACGTCGTACACCTTCTGCGCGCCCTCCAGGCGGCTATACATGGCTCCAATCTTATGGCCGTTCTTATCCAGATACTCATCCAGCGCGTCCAGCTTGCCCTTGACCTCGTCGTGCTGCTTCTGCAGGCTGTCCTTCTTAGCCTGTGCCTCGGGGATCAAGCCGCCCACGATCACGGTCTCTGTAATGGTCTGTCCCGTTTCGGGATCCTCACGGGTCTGGGTGGTCACGGTTCCCTTGAAATTAGCGATCTCCTCCTTGAGCTTGGCAACGCCCAGCTTTTCCAGCTCGGCATCCACGCCGCTCAGCGTATGGTTGACCGCCTCCAGACAGATGGCGGTGGAGTCGGGATCCTTGACGATCTGTGAAAAATCACTTGTCGCGTAGCCGGCACCGGTCAGCAGCCCTGCGATCAGCGCGTCATCGCTGCGAAGCTTTTCGATCTCGCCTGCAACCTGCGCGCTCTCGGAGCTCCAGGTCTTTTTCTTGCTCTCAAGCGCACGGGTGATAACGTCGGTCAGCTCGTCGTCAACGTTCATCGCGGGAAATACGTCCGCGATCAGCGTGCTGAGCTGCATACGCTCCTTGAGCTTTTCCTCGGAGAGTATTTTGTTATTCTCACGCATGGGACGGTAGAACATAGCGTAGGTGGAGAGCAAAAGCAATACGCCCATACCCACGAACAGCGCGGCTAAGATCAGCTGTCTTAAGCCCTTGCTCATGGCTTTTTTATCGGAATTCATAAGTTTTGGCTCCTCCCTTCTCAGTTCTCTCTGAACGCTTCGGTATACTTCAGCGAAATAGTGAAGCGAACTCGTTGCACAGGATTGGGATTGCCGTTGACCTCTTCCTCAAACAGATCGGACGAGCCGCCATCCACGATGGTCAGACCCGAAATGGCCTGAATCTCAACCGTCTCAAACTCGCGGAGCGTCTGAATGACGTAGACAGCCTGCTGCTTGCTCTTGACCTCAACGCCCATATTCAGGCCCTTATCGGTAATCGAAATGGCGGTGACGGTAAAGGTAGAGGGCATCTTTTCCTCCAGCTCCTCAATGAATGCAACCAGATTGTCGTTGTTGGTATTCATGTAATCCTCATCCAGGGTATACATAATTTCCTCGTACCACGCCCAGATGCTCTTGGAAAAATCGTCGTATACGGCATATTCCTGATCGTACACGTTCTTATAGTAAACAAAGTCCTGCTCCAGCTGCTCGCAAGCCTGTTGCAGCGCACGGTAGGTCTCAGCCAGAGCCTCATGCTCGGCCTTGAGCTCCTCGTACACCAGCCTATCCTGCTCCAGCTGCTCCAGCTTAGCGGTATAGGACACCAGCAGATCGCGAATCGACTCGGCGTTGAGCTTGGTTTCCTTATACTTGGCGACCTCGGCAAACACCTCGATCTTTTGCTGATAATCCTTGATGCTCTGCTTGATGGCTACGTTCTCCACCGTGGCATAGCCCGCCATGCCCACAGATGCCAAAAGGCAGATCACGAATACACTCACACCCGCGATCAGCACGAAATTGTTCTTTACGGAAATACCGCGCTCGATCCAGCGACGCTTGGCAACCACGTTTTCCAGTGCCATACCCAGCGCTCTGTCGGTCAGATTCAGCGGGTGCAGGCATGCGCCGATGCAAGGCAGATACAAGCCGTACTGCTCACCCAGCTTACCCGGGTCGTCGGCGTGCACGCTGTCTCTGTGCGGTACGCGATACTCAATATCCAGCTCAAGGAACAGCTGCTTTGTCAGCGCGGGCAGTAAAAGTCCCTGGCCGACCACCGTTCCGTAAATTTTGCCGTTACCATATCCCTCAACGGAGTAGTAATATTCAATGATGCGGTTGATCATAGCCGCCAGGTCGGAGGCCTTTCTGCAGCAATCGATGGTGGCGGAGAGCTTGTCGTCATCGCTCACGCTTGCCGCCTCATAACCGACAATGCCGTCAGATGCGCTGCTGTCCGCCAGCAGATAGCGGTCGAACTTGTCGTCCAGACCAACCGAAACGGTTCTTTGCAGTCTGACCGTGCCGTCCTTGATAAAGGTCAGCTGTGTACCACCCGAATACATATTGGCAACCAGATAGGTGCTGCCCTCGGTATCGGAATCCTGTGTGATCATACGGGGATTGACGCCGACAGCCTGCAGCACGCTGTTACCCGATATATCAATGGCCTCCACGCCGATCTCCAGCATCTTTGCCAACGCATAATACGAGGCAATGATGTGCTTGGGGACGGCTCTTGCCAGAATTTTCAACTTCTTGACGCCGTTTTCCACCACCTGCTCCTGCAAGGAGTAATCCAGCTTATAATCGCTGACGTCCACGGGGAAATAATCCGATGCATTGGTGCTCAGCAGGGTCAGAATCTGGGAACGCTTGATATTGGGAATGGTGACCTCGCGCGTGATAATGCGGTCGGAATTGACACAGAATACGGCTTTGTCGGTCTTGATACCGTGTGCACGGATCTGCGTTTTGAGCAGGTTCACGAATTCCTCTGTTGCAACCAGCGTACCGTCATCCTCGACGGTTCCGTTTACAGTCAGTACGGAAAACGACTTCAGCACCGAAACGTTCTTGGCATGCACACGCAGCTCTGCTACCTGCGAAACGCCATTATCGATCCGGAAAGCCAGAAGGTGCTTTGATCCTAAGGATATGTTCATTTGGAAATACCCAATCCTTTCATTTAAAACAATTTGCGACTTCAGATGCCCAGCAAGGAAAGATACCAAGTAATCAGAGCATCACCGAACAGCGCCGAAGCAAAAACGCCGACCGAAAGATAGGGGCCCATGGCAAGCACGTGCTTCTCCCCCGATATTTTCATACGTAACAGATGGATGACCGAGCCGATCACACAGCCCAGGACAAAGCCCAAGAGGACAAGCTTCCACCCAAGCAGCATGCCGCACGCGGCCATCAGCTTGACGTCTCCGCCACCGATCGCCCTGCCGCCGCTGAGATAGAACAGCGCCGCAAGCGGAACCGAAACGGCGAAAAAGCCGATCACGTATTCGTACCAATGCGACAGGTCCAGCGCCATGCGGACAAGTCCCAGCCCAAAGATGATCACGTTATACATAAACGGGATCTCGTACGTGCTCCAGTCGATGCGGGAAAGCGAGAACAGCGCGGTTGCGGCAAGCGAGAGCAAGAGTGAATCTATGCTCATACCGCACACGGCAAACGTCGCCGCCCACAGAAGCGACACGGTCACAATGCTTGCCACTCTCGAGCCTTTTGAGAGCGGCTTGCCTTTAAGTTTTTTTATATGGTGGTCCATCAGCGGGACGCTCGCCGCGCCCATGCCCGCGCCGCACACCGCGGCACCACCGATAACAATAGCAGGATGCATCACAAAAATTCCTTATAAGTACTGATCGTACATGCTATACATTTCAAACATGGGAAGCATAACGCCGATGGCGATGGTGCCGACAACCAGACAAAGCAGCACAATGATCATGGGCTCAAGCAGCGCCATGACGTTTTTGGTTGCGGCCTGCACCTCTTCGTCATAATACTCCGAAAGCTTATCCAGCATCTTTTCCAAGTTACCCGACTCCTCACCGATCCTGACCATGTGAATGACCATGGGCGGAAACAGACCGCTGAACTGCAGCGACGCCGCCAGCGACGTACCTACCGCGACCTGCTCTCTGGCATGCAGAATCTCATCTCTGAAATAGACGTTGGTCATACTGCGCGACACGATCTCAAGCGCCTCGATGATCGGAATACCCGATGCGATCAGCGTTGCAAAGGTGCGCGCGAACTGGGCGGAGGCCGACTTGACGGTCAAGGGGCCGAATACCGGCATCTTGCGCATGACCCAGGCAAAGAAATACGTTCCCTTTTTGGTTCCGGAAAACGCCCAGATACCAAGACCCGCCAGCGCGCCCACGGCAAGGATAGCCCACCAGTAGCCCACGAAGAAATCGCTCAGACCCATGATAGCCTGCGTAATCCAGGGCAACTCAGCGCCCATATCCGCAAAAATGGTCTTGAATTTGGGAAGCACGAACAGCATCATGATAAACATGACGACGACCACCACCACCAGCACGACCGCAGGATAGATCATGGCCTTTTGCAGAGCTGATTTGGTTTTATTTGCATTTTCATAGTAGTCGGCCATACGGGAAAAGGCAACCGACAAATTACCCGAGGCCTCGCCTGCGGCGACCATGTTGACAAACATGGGGGCGAAGACGCGCTTGCCCTGCTTACGCATGGCGTCTGCCAGCGTTTCACCCTGCTGGATTTCCTTTTGTGTTTTGAAAATGGCCTTGCGAAGCAGCTTGTTCTGGGTCTGCTGTCCCAGCAGGCCTAACGCCTCGTCCACCGAGACACCCGCGTCGATAACGCTGACAAACTGGTGACAGAACACGCTCAGATCCCTGGGCTTGACGCTCTCAAGAAAGGAAAGCTCCAGATCCTTGGTCAAAAGGTTCTGCTCCTTGATCTCAATGGGTGTCAGCCCCTCAGCCATCAGCTGGGCTCTTGCCTGCTGCTTATCCGGGGCGTTGATGCTGCCCTTCTTTTTTCCGCCGGCCTTGGTTATGGCCTCATATCCGTAAGTTGGCATTGATTACTCCTTAATACGTAAAGCCCTCCATTTTTTTGGAAAGCCCTTGCTCGTCCTCAGCATATTTCATCGCCGTATCCTTGGTGATGATTCCGTTGCGATACAGCTCGTGCAGATGGTCGTCCTTGGTCTGCATGCCGAATTTCTTACCGGTCTGCAGAGCGGACGGGATCTGCGGGGTCTTGCTCTCGCGGATCATGTTACGAACCGCCATGGTGGGGATCAGCACCTCGTACACGGCGGTGCGCTTGCCATCCACCGTGGGAACAAGATTCTGACACACCACACACTCCAGTACCGTGGACAGCTGCACACGGATCTGCGCCTGCTGCTCCGCCGGGAACGCATCGATAATACGGTCGATGGTGGAGGAGGTATTGTTGGTATGCAGGGTGGCAATGACCAGGTGTCCGGTCTCGGCCGCACTGATGGCGATCGAAATGGTCTCGGTATCACGCATCTCACCCACCAAAATGACGTCGGGGTCCTGACGCAGCGCGGCACGCAGGGCTGCCGAGAAGGACTTGGTATCCACACCGACCTCGCGCTGGTGAATGATGCACTGATTGGAGGTGTGCACGTACTCCACCGGGTCCTCCAGCGTGATGACGTGCTTTTTATAATATCTGTTGAGGTGATGGATCAGCGCCGCCTGAGTGGTGGACTTACCGTGACCCGTGGGGCCCGTGACCAGCACAAGTCCCTTTTGCTTGCACGCCGCGCGCACGACCGCCTCGGGGGTACCGCACTCGGTGGTGGTGGGAATGCTGAACGGCAAAAGACGCATAGCCGCGGCGAGTCTGCCGCTTTCCATATACACGTTGCAGCGCAATCTGCCCGCGCCGTCCAGCGCGTACGCAAAGTCGACCTCGCCGTCCCTCTCCAGCGTTTCGCGAGTACGCTCGTTGAGCATCTCGTAGCAAACGCTTCTGACCTCCTCGGCGGTGAGAACGTGTGGGTCAAATACCGAAAATTCGCCCTGTACGCGGTATTCCACCGGTCTGCCGACCGTCAGGTGAATATCCGAGCAGAAATGCTCAGCGCCGACCGTTAAAATCTGTTGAATGGTGATCATATAAACTCCGTTTTATCAGTTATCGTAGGATACGCTCAGGATCTCCTGGAACGAGGTCACACCCGAGAGCACCAGCTTGGCGGCATTCATTCGCAGGGTCTGCATGCCGTCCTTAAGCGCCTGCTCCTTGAGCTCCTCGGCGGTGGCGCGCTTGTTGATCAGACGCTTGATGTCGGGCGTCAGCTCCATGATCTCATATACGCCGATTCGGCCGTAATAGCCGGTACCGTTACAGCTCTGGCAGCCGCAGGGCTCCCAGATATCGGTGGGGATGCTCGGATCCTTACCCATAAACTCCAGCTCGTATGACTCGGCGCGACGCATTCTCTTGCAGCTGGGGCACAGACGGCGCACCAGCCTCTGCGCAATAATACCCACCACGGAATCCGCGATCAGATAGGAATCCACGCCCATATCCAAAAGACGCGTGACGGTGTTGGCCGAGCTGTTGGTATGCACGGTGCTGACCACCAGGTGACCCGTGATAGACGCCTGGATCGCGATCATGGCGGTCTCGACGTCACGGATCTCACCGATCATGATAATATCGGGGTCCTGACGCAGGATCGAGCGCAGAGCGCTTGCAAAGGTCAGATCCGCCTTGGGGTTGACCTGTACCTGATTGATGCCGTCGATATTTGCCTCGACGGGGTCCTCTACCGTAACGATATTGACCTCGTCGCAGTTCTTTTCACTCAGCACGGTATACAGCGTGGTCGATTTACCCGAACCGGTAGGACCCGTCACCAATACGATGCCGTTGGGATAGGACATGATATGGTTGAACTTGCGCATATCGTCGTCGTTCAGACCCAGCGTACTCTTATTACGGCTCAGACTCTTTTTGAGTGCAAGACGCATAACACACTTTTCACCGTAAGTAGTGGGCAGCACCGACACACGGATATCGTACTCTCTGCCGTCCACGAAATAGGTCATTCTGCCGTCCTGCGGCTTTCTCTTTTCCGAAATATCCATGCCCGAAAGAATTTTGATTCTGGCAAGCACGGCAGACGACAGCTCGTTGGAATATTTATGCTTGGTATACATGACGCCGTCAATACGGAAGCGCACGCGAAGAGCCTCCTGCAGCGCCTCAAAGTGAATATCCGACGCTCTCTGACGTGCGGCCTGCTCCAGGAGCGTGTTGACCAGCACGACGATGGGTGCAGAGCTGACGTCCTCGCCACGCTCATCCTCAACCGCGGTAGCCGTCTTTTCTCTCTCTCTTGTAAACTGGTCGACCGCCGAGCGCATGGTCTCGGTGCCATAGCACTTATCGATCGCGTTCATGATCTCGGTTGCGGTGGCAACCACGGGCTCAACCGGCATGCGACAAAGTAGCTCAACGTCCTCGATCGCGCTTGCATTCATGGGATTGAACATGGCAAGCAGCAATGCGGGCGTGGCCTCATCGGTCTGCCCCACCGGAACGACTCGGTGCTTTTTGAGAATGCTGATATCCACCAGACGGATCAGCTCCTCATCCAGCGTTTTTCCCTCCAGCTCGTAAAGCGGCAGATCATACTTGAACGCCACGGCGCGCGCAATTTCCTTTTCGGGTGCAAATTCGCGCTCCAGGATAAGCTCCTGCTCGGATTTTCCCGTGCGGCCTGCCTGCATCAGAGTAAAGATCTGCTCGGCCTGCGCAGGCTGCATCTGGCCGTTTTCTACCAGTATTTCGCTGATTCTCTTTCTGGAAGTCATACAAAAAATCTCTTTTCTTTAAATGGTTTAGTGGTGCGGCAGGGCGACCTTGACCGTAAAGCGGTCACCGTTGACCTCGGACGCCATTGCGCCGCCGTTGCGACGGCAAAGACCCTGAATGATGCTCATGCCGTAGCCGTGTGAAGCGCCGTCCGCCTTGGTGGTCAGATATCTGCCGTTGTCCTGCACGAAATATCCGTCGCAGGAGTTGATGCAGGTGAAGTACACCTTATTTTCATCAGCATGGATCTCAAGACGGATCCATCTTGCGCCCGGATCCGGAATGCGCAGGCACGCCTCGATTGCATTCTGCAAAACGTTATTGAGCAAGGAGCACAGATCGGAATCCGAAATGGAAAGCTCGGGCAGAATGGCGATATCGGTATGCAGAGCGATTCCGTGGGTCTGGGCCTTGCCGGAAAAGCTCATGACCAGATAGTCGATCATGAGATTGTTACTGTACTGCAGAGGCTGGATGGCCTCGCCGTCGGTCTGCAGCTTTTGCAGATACTCGCCAAGTCTTTGGTATTCGCCCTGACTATACAGCATGTTGCAGGCGTTGATGTGATGCATGGTCTCGTGCTTGACGCGTCTGACAGCGTCGATACGCTCTCTGACCGCCGCCGCATAGCCTTGCGCGGATTCCTTTTCATAATTGAGCACGCGCACGCTCATCTTATTGTGCATCAGCTCGGATACGAAATTGATAAACAGGATCAGAAGCAGGTTGATCAGCACCACGCGCTGGAGAAAATACTCGCGAATGGGATGCAGATTCAGGTTTTCAAACAGCTCTAAGATAACCATGCGCTGCAGATACATACCGTCGCCCTTACCGATCAGTGAGATCAGACCAAGTGCGGTCATGCCCACCAGCTCGACCGTCACAAACCAGCAGAACAGCCGATAAAATCCGTTGCCCTGCTTTGCCTCCTTGATGCCGATGATCAGAAGCAGGATGACAGACACACAGCAAAGCAAGTCACACGCAAAGCCGACGTAGGACAGCACGTGAGCGGATATCCCCGTGACAGACAGCAGCGTGAACAGAATGCACAGGACGTACTCGATCACCAGAATAACGCGAACAAAGCCGCGGTAACGCTCTGTCTTCATGTAAAGGCACAAAATCAGCGGAATGGCAGAGAGCTGATACAGGCTATCGGACAGCACTCTGACCAGATAATGCAGCGAGCCGCCGCCCGGGTTGAACAGGTTCAAGCCGTACAGCAAATAGAAGCTCAGGCTCCACATCAGCAGCAATATGTAATAATCCGCAGCGTTGTCCGTCCACAGCTGGCTCAGGAATGCAAAGCAGCAGCAGGCGAGCAGCACCAACAAAAACGACATCAGCACGTAATCGTCCAGAAGCACGTAGATCACGCCCTCCAGGTTTTCCGCGCCGGCGATCAGACCCGTGAAGATACCGGAGGTGAAATAGGCGTCGGTAAACTGCACGAACATAATGAGTATCGCGGCAAACACCAATGCCGACAGAAGCGTCCACAAAAATGCGGCGCGTTTATATTCCCAGGCGTTACGAACACGATTTTTCAGCTTGTGCTTGGCCACTGCCCTTCCCTCCTTTCCTCATTCTTATACACCGCCCGACACGCGCAGGGCGGCACAATAATTCTTCATCATATTCTAACATATATCCCTTGCAATTGTCAAGATTTTCGCATGAACGGGCACGTTTGACGCACCAAAAGAAAACAATTTCAAAACCGCCGAAAACGCTTGGTGCATATAGGTTTCCGCAGCACGCCCTCCCAAGCGCCTCCCCGCAGAACCGCACAGCAATTTCCGACACGCCTTCCAAATGCTCCCTCACATACCAAAATCCGCGCATTATTGCGCGTTTTCGTTGTTTTCTTAATCGCTTGTTTATGTTTTTCGACAAGTAAAGGCCTCTGCTTTCGCAGAGGCCTTACGGTGTTTATTGGTTTTACGATACGTCTTCCTCGTCCTCGTCGTTCTTGCCTGTCTGCAGCTGAGCCTTGATCATCATATCCTTGACCTTCATCAGGCGGGTAGTGTTTCCGCGGTCGTTTTCGTCCAGCTTCATCTTGATCGACTTGATGGTTGCCAGATACTTGGGGATCATGATATACTCCAGCGCGTTGACGCGGCGGCGGGTCTTTTCGATCTCCTGCGCCAGCATCTGCACCGTCTTCTCACTCTCGGCCAGCTCCACCAGATCCTCCAGGATCTCACTCATCTGTGCCAAGGATGCATCCAGCTCTCCCGAGGTAAAGGCCATACCGTAATTGTAGCTGTCCTGTCCGTCCTTCCCCATGACCTCAAGGGTAAACTCGGGAACGGTCACGCTCATGACGTTGCGGTAGCGCACGTCCAGCTTGCCCTCCTTCTTGGGCAGCATGAGTGCCTCCTCCAGCACCATCGGGCCGCAGACAGCGCCTGCGATCGAAAGGCTTCCGTACACCCCGGAAAGGGATGCCTCGACCTTCTCGCGCAGCTCTTTATTCTTCCGCACGGTTTCAAGGAACTGCTTCATCAGACCGTCACGCTTGTCCTTAAGAAGCTTGTGGCCTCTGCGGGCATTGGCGTAGCGCGTCTTCATTTTTTTCAGCTCCATACGCGTCGGATTGACGTTGTAGGTATCTGCCATAATTGCCTCCGTGCCATTCTATGGGAGAATGGCTTGCTCAAATCAATCTTACTTGCTCGGCCAGTACTTTTCGACGTACTGGGGCTTGATACGCTTCATTTCGGACTTAGGAAGAATGGAAAGCAGCTCCCAACCGATATCCAGCGTCTGTTCAATGGTTCTGTCCTCGTAGAAGCCCTGGTTGATGAATTTCTCCTCAAAGGCATCCGAGAACTTAGCGTAAAGTCTGTCCATGGGGGTCAAAGCGGCTTCGCCCAGCACTACCATCAGCTCCTTGGCGTCCTTACCTCTTGCATAAGAGGAGAACAGCTGATTGAGCACGCCCGAGTGATCCTCGCGCGTCTTGCCCTCGCCAATACCCTTATCCTTCAGACGCGACAGCGAAGGCAATACGTCCACGGGAGGCATGTAGCCCTTGCGGTACATCTCACGCGACAGAATGATCTGTCCCTCGGTGATATAGCCGGTCAGGTCAGGGATGGGGTGGGTCTTATCGTCCTCGGGCATGGACAGGATGGGGATCATGGTAATCGAGCCCTCGGAGCCCATTTTTCTGCCCGCTCTTTCATACATGGTTGCAAGGTCGGTATACAGATAGCCGGGATATCCGCGTCTGCCGGGAACCTCCTTACGTGCGGCGGAAACCTCACGCAGAGCCTCGGCATAGTTGGTAATGTCGGTCATGATGACCAGCACGTGCATGTCGCACTCAAATGCCAGATACTCGGCGGCGGTCAGCGCCATACGGGGGGTGGAAATTCTCTCGATTGCGGGGTCGCTTGCAAGGTTGATAAACAGTACGGTTCTGTCGATCGCACCGGTCTTCTTGAAGTCCGAGATAAAGTAGTCGGCCTCCTCAAAGGTGATACCGACTGCGGCAAACACTACAGCAAACTTGGAATCGCTGCCGCGCACCTTAGCCTGACGCGCGATCTGCGCGGCCAGATTTGCGTGAGGCAGACCCGAGCCCGAGAAAATGGGCAGCTTCTGACCTCTTACCAGCGTGTTCAGACCGTCGATGGTGGAGATGCCGGTCTGGATAAACTCGGAGGGATAATAGCGCGCCGCGGGATTGATGGGCGTACCGTTGATATCCAGAGACTTCTCGGGGATGATTGCAGGGCCGCCGTCAATCGGCTCGCCCATACCGCTGAATACGCGGCCGAGCATATTGGGAGATACCGGCATCTGCACGCCGTGACCCGTAAAGCGCACCTTGGAATGCGCAAGGTTAATGCCTGCGGAGGATTCAAACAGCTGTACCAGCACGTTTCTGCCGTTGACCTCAAGCACGCGACAGCGGCGGACGCTGCCGTCGGGCAGCTCGATCTCACCCAGCTCGTCGTACTTGACACCCTCAACCTGCTTGACCAGCATCAAGGGACCCGCGACTTCTTCAATTGTTCTGTATTCTCTGATCATTTCGTACTCCTTTCCTCGCCTTACGCCTGCGCCTTATCGGTCAGAGCGTCCAGCTGGCGGGAAATTTCCTGCTTGATTTTTTCGGATTCGGTCTTGTAATCTGCGTAAGGTACAGCCTTGAATCTGCCGATCTGCTCGCGCACGGGCAGGTTAGACACCTCCTCGATATCCGCGCCTGCAGCAACAGCCGCAGCAGCCTTCTGTTCAAAGTCAAATACCAGCGTCAGCATCTCGTACTGCTTGTCCAGCTGGGTATATCCGTCCACGTCGTCAAATGCAAACTGCTGCAAGAAGTCCTCGCGCACGCTGCGCGCGATCTCCAGTGTCAGTCTGTCCTCGCTCGACAGCGCGTCCATACCGACCAGCTGTACGATCTCGTTGAGCTCAGCCTCCTCTTGAAGGATCTTGAGACACTTGCCTGTCATATCCATCCAGCGGGGAGAAACGTTCTCAGAGAACCAATCGCTGAGTCTGTCACGGTACAGAGAGTAGGAGTTAAGCCAGTTGATGGCCGGGAAATGACGCTTGTAGGCCAGCGAGGAATCCAGTCCCCAGAAGACCTTGACGATACGGAGCGTTGCCTGGGTAACAGGCTCGGAGATATCACCGCCCTGCGGAGATACCGCGCCGATGGCGGACAGCGTACCGATTCTGCCGTCCGTGCCAAGGCAGACCACCTTACCGGCTCTTTCGTAGAACTGCGCCAGACGGCTGGTCAGGTATGCGGGATAGCCCTCCTCGCCCGGCATTTCCTCAAGACGGCCGGACATCTCACGCAGAGCCTCTGCCCAACGCGAGGTGGAGTCTGCGATAACGGCTACGTTATAGCCCATATCGCGGTAATATTCTGCAATGGTGATACCGGTGTAGATCGAAGCCTCACGCGCCGCAACCGGCATGTCCGAGGTGTTGGCGATCAGTACGGTACGCTCCATGAGCGACTTGCCGGTTCTGGGGTCGGTCAGCTCGGGGAATTCACGAAGAACGTCAGTCATCTCGTTGCCACGCTCGCCGCAACCGATGTAGACCACCACGTCCACGTCACTCCACTTAGCCAGCTGATGCTGAACAACCGTCTTGCCCGCACCGAAGGGGCCGGGAACGCAGGCAGTACTGCCCTTGGCGATTGGGAAAAGCGCGTCGATCGAGCGCTGACCCGTGATCATGGGTTCAACGGGAGGCAGCTTCTCGGCATAGGGCCTGGATACACGGACAGGCCACTTCTGCGCCAAGAAGATCTCTTCGATGGTACCGTCGGGACGCTTGATCTTACCGATTCTGTCAGTCACGCGATAGTCGCCCTCGACCAGATCAACGATGGTGCCGGTGACTCCGGGAGGAACCATGATCTTGTGGGAAATGACCTCGGTCTCCTGCACGGTGCCGTAGACGTCACCGGGGCCGACCTTGTCACCGAATACGTGCGCGGGAACAAAATGCCAATACTTGCCTCTGTCCAGCGCAGGCTCGTCAATACCCTTTGCAATGTTGGCACCGTGGCGCTCTCTGATTGCCTCCAGAGGACGCTGGATACCGTCGTAAATATTGGAAAGCAAGCCGGGGCCGAGCTCTACCGACAGGGGAGCTCCCGTGGAGACCACCTTGTCGCCTCTGCCAATGCCTGCGGTTTCTTCGTAAACCTGAATGGACGCACGGTCTCCGTGCATCTCGATGATCTCACCGATCAGACGGTCGCGGCCTACGCGGACAACGTCGAACATATTCGCTTCACGCATCCCCTCCGCCACGACCAGCGGGCCGGATACCTTGAGGATCTTTCCTTCTACCATATCTGATACTCCTTATTCCTTAAACAATATGTCTGCGCCAACCGCTCTTTCCACGGCCTTTTTGACTTGGGAAAGGCCATAGCCGGTACTTCCGTTTTTGCCCGGGATACAAATGATCGCCGGGGTAGGCACGTCCTTATATTTTGCGATGTCCTCTTCCAGGGCTATCGCGAAGTTTTCTACAATAAATATGATGGCGTATTCGCCGTCCTTTGCCAACGTGTGCAATAGCGTCCTTGCCGTGTCGGCATCCTCCGCCTCGTGCACCGCAAAGCCCAACGCCATGTAACCGATGACGCTGTCGCGCTCGCCGATAATTCCGATCTTATACATAGCTTGTCCTGATCCTTTCCCGAATGGTCTGAGGGTCCAGTCCCGCATTCTTGGCGGCAATGATGATGCGGATATTCTTGACCGCATACTCCTGCGCATAGAAATATGCAGACAGAATGGGCGCACCAAAGGGCGTATACTTGACCGTGCGCACAAGCTCCATGCGGCAGTCGTCCACCGCTCTCTCGGCAGATGCCAGAGAGCCGTCGCTCTCGCGCAAGGCGATCGCCGGCTTGTCATAGCCACCGCGGCCAAGGCAGTCGATCACAGCCGATTCACCGCCGTCAAAGGCCGCAAGCAGCGTCTGACGGGTCAGCGTGCCACCCTCGAGCATTGCCTCGTCCAGCAGCATTTTTCCCTGCTCGCCGCCGCCCATGCGCACAAGGCGCAGGCAGATCATGGCATTGGTCAGGTCGATCTGCATACGGACAAGCCGCACGTGCAGCTCCTCGCCGCCACGCTTGGCGCAGGCGAGCATGTCCGCAAAGCAGGCCTTATCCAGAATCAGATCGATCGCACGCGGATTGCCGGTCTTCTCATAAGCCTGCAGTGCTAAGGGCGCGGCCTCGGCCATGGCATGGGGCAAACCCGAAAATTCACCCTTTGCGGGCATTTTCGCTACGTCCTCGGCACTCACGGTGCCCAGATCGAACAGCATGCCCTCGGGGCTGAGCTTGCGGATATAGCACTTGATAGCAGCCTTGATATTATTACAGTCATACGGATACCGCAAAAAATCGTACAGCTCGGGAGCGGGCGCAGCTTCAAGAACGTGATCCAGCGATCTCTTGAGCATACCCAGCAGGGTCGGCTCCGAGAGCACGTGTCCCTGTTCGTCATGCACAAGCGTCACGCCAAACTCTTCCAGTCTCGCGTAAAGCTCGGCCGTGTCCTTGGCATCCACCAGCTGCTCGATGCGGTCCCTCCCCACGATTCCCGCTTCCAGAGCGCGGATGCGGGAGGACGCATACATATATGCGGTTTGATTGGGATTCTTCGACATCGGTCAAAACAACCTTTCGTTCTCTTTTAGGATTTCTTTTGGTCCTTATACAGGATCTGCTGCACGCGAGGCTCCAGCGCGGGACGGATGCCCGCTAAGATCATGGAGAACGAGCAGTTGGTCTCGATATCTCCGCAACGCAGTACCAGACCGCCGTCAATCTCCACGGGGTCGGGCAGCAGCACCAGCTTTTTTGCCATATCTGCCGGCACCTTACCCGCAGCGGCAGCGTTCTTGATGCCGATCATGAGCAGCTCGGCCACGTCGGCGTGGTCGCGTGCATTGAGCATCATTTCATAGCGTGCAGGGGCAACGTCCTCGCCGTACAGACGCATGCTGTCCAGCTCGGATTCTCTTTGTGCATTCAGCGTCTTGCACAGAAGCGAGAGCACAAGAGCGGCATACTTTTCGCGCTCCATGTCGTAAATCTCCTGCATGGCGCGGGAGAATACGAACTCGATCATCTCACTCTTTGCGGCAAGATCGATATTTCTTCTGGTCATGGCGGCACTCGACTTGGCTCTGACGATCAGGTTTTCGCCCTCTTTTTCGGCATCGGCCAGGATGCGGTCGCAAGCCTCCTTGGCCACCTGCTGATTGTGGGCTCTGATTGCCAGACTTTTCTCGGTTGCATCATCCAGAATATTCCGGGCGTCGGCTTTCGCGTCCTCCAGGATACGGGAAGTGATTTTTTCAAGTCCAGTCATGATTTATCCTCAATTCTCAATCTGTTTGTGTGCTCCGCGGAGCACGGAAATTCGGCTATCAGCCCATCAGTACCAGCAGAACCGAGATCAGCAGCGCGAAGATCGCGTAGGTCTCAACCAGAGCGGCAGAGGTTACGGCCTTCATGACCTGATCGGGGCGCTTAGCCAGCAGATTAATACCCGAAACGGATACTCTCGACTGCTTGATTGCAGAGATCAGACCTACAACGCCGATGGGCAGTGCGCTCATCAGATAGTATGCACCCTCTTGTACGGTCAGAGACAGAACGTTATCCATACCGCCCGCCTCAAACAGACCTGCCTTCATTACGATCAGGAATGCGATAACCAGACCGTAGATACCCTGGGTCATGGGAAGTGCCATCAGAACGAATGCCTTACCGAATGCGTTGGGGTTCTCGGTCAGCAGACCGGAGGTAGCTTCACCAACCATACCAACGCCCTTAGCGGAACCGATACCAGCAAGACCGACTGCAACAGCCGCGCCAATGATTGCCAGCGCGCCGCCGTTGAAGATCATGGAGAGCAGCTTGGGCTGATTGTCCTCGGTCTCTGTAGCGCCGATGGTAGTGGTGTCGTCAACGGGAGCGGTGGTTTCTTCAGCGGCAAATACGCCGATGGACAGAGCAAGTGCAAGAATTGCGGTCATAACGATAGTCAAAAGAATTGTCTTTTTCATGATTTTATTTCTCCTTAATATTTTTCAAATGAAAAGGGTTTACTGATCGGTATATCGATCGGAGGGGGCAACCGGCTTGAATTCCTCGCCGCCGTCCTCGAAAAACTTACCAAAGAATTCCAGATACTGCAATCGGCTGGTGTGCACGAAAGAGCCCAGAATATTGAGCGCCATGTTGACCGCGTGGCCAACAATCGCAACGACCAGCAAAACCAAGAAGCCCGGAACGCCGGATATAAACATTGTACCGACCATGTTGATTACCTGTGCGATGACCGCCGAGGCAAGTCCCAGCGCCAGAATTCTGGAGTAGGACAGCAGGTCCGCGGCATAGTTGATGGCGTCGTACAGGCCAAGCAGTCCCTTGAAGAACTTCATAATGGGATTTTTGGCACTTCTGCCCGCCGTGCAGATAATGGTCAGCACGCCAAGGATAATCATACCAAGGCCGACCGGCTTGTACAAAAACAGTACGCCAAGTCCTGCGAAGATGACCAGCCAGGAGCCTACGTCAAAGATTGCCGCAAACACCTGCTTGTCCTTACAAAGCAGCACGAACTTGACAATCATGCCCGCAATCAGATGTGCCGCACCGATGCCCAGCGAAACTATCAGGAAGGCCAGCGGGTTGGACAGCGGGTTGAGCGATATGGGCTCGCCGCCAAGCGAGAGCTGCAGACCGTTGAAGAACGGCACAGCCGCCGCAGCTGCGTCGGTGGATTCGTAAAGACCGAGCAGATTGACCATGATGGCGTAAGGCATATCGCCGAACCAGCCGCCGAAGATCACACCGCAAACAGCACAGGCAATACCGCAGTAGCCAAACATATTCAGCGTGCGGCGCAGGCCGTCACGCGGCTTGATGATCAGCGGGATCAAAAATCCGCCCAACGCCAACAGCAGGCCATAGCCTACGTCGGCAAACATCAATCCGAAGATGATGAGGTAAAAAATACTCATGATCAGGGTGGGATCGTACGTGCCGTACTTGGGATACGAATACATGCCGACCACCCACTCGAAATTGGCTGCGAATTTATTGTTGCGAAGCAGAATAGGCGGCTCCTCACCGGGCGCGGGCTGCTCAAACCCGAATGCACATTCGGTATTTGTCAGCGCCTCGGTAATCCTTTGCACCGAATGATCGGGTGCCCAGCCCTCCAGCACCACGCAGGTGCCGGTTTCGGCCAGCTTCTGCTTGGTCTGTGCGGCGATCAGCGCGGAATTTTCCACGTCCCACAGCCGCTCGAGATCGTCCAGATTGGTAGCAAGCTCCACCATCCGAATTCTGATCTGCTCCAGCTCCTGCTGCAGCTGCAAGCAGTGCACCTTGAGATTCTCATAAGCCGTACGCGGCAGGTCGCCGTATTCCTTGAGCGAAGCCTTGATAAAGCCAAGCTCAGAGAGCACGCGGGCAACGCCCGCACCATCCTGCTTGTGGCAGATGATCTCCACGTACTCGCCGTCATCATCCGAAAAAACGGTCTCCACCGTCGCCGAGTAAGGCGCAAGCACATCCATGACCTTGCTGATCTGCGTCTTGGCGGGCAACGCGCCCAGCATGATCTCGGAGTACTGTGTTTCGACAGTCTCCAGCGGCACGTTGTAGGTCAGCCAAGGAGCCAACGCGTGCATTTTCGCCTGCTCTGCAACAAGCAAAGCGTGACACTCGGCCTCCCTTTGCTTTGCGGCGTGCGCCTGCTCGACCACAGCCGTGACCTCGGCATACCGCTCCTCTATAAATTTTTGTTCATCCAGCTGTTTCCTTGTTTGTATAAGGCTGCTGAGCAGTCCCTTGCGCGTGGAATACTTTGCAAGGATCTCCAGCGCCTCGCCCGTGGCGTTGACGCGCCGCTCAGCATCCGCCCTTTGCGCATCACAGTTGACGCGCGAGAGCGCCAAGCCCGCATCATCCACCTGACGCACCTGCACACAGCGCAGTCGCATCAGCTTCCGGATCAGCGCATCGGCCTGCTCACGGGGTGCAAACACGGTCAGCTTATGCATCGTGCTTACTGACATTGTTCTCTGATCCCCCAAACAACAGCCTTAACGGCCTCCTCCAGATGGGTCTTGGCCAATATATTCATTTGCTCCGCCTCTGCTTTGGCGACCTCCAGGCTTCTCTGTACGATCTCCTCACTGCGCGTGCGCATATCATCCAGCTTTTCGCGCAGCTCACGCTCGGTCGCCTGCTCAAGTGCAATGCGATCCGCCTCGCTCTTTTTCTGGGTTTCCGCATACAGCTCGCGTGCTCTTGCATGCGCCGCCTCGCGGATCTCCTTGGCCTGAGCCTCCGCTTCCCGGATCTTTTGAATCGTCTCTTTCGACAAAGGTTTCACCGTCCTTTTTTTGACATTGCCGATGGTAAACAACAATTTACCACATTAACTTTTATTATACCATAGATCATACATAATTGCAAGCCGTTTTGATCATTTTTCCGTTATTTTTCTGCCGGTCGCACCTCTACGGGCACCACGTCCTGCAGCGTGCTCCCCCGTCGCGGCACAAAGTCCACTACAAGCCCCGTGCGCGCCTCGGTATAGCCGTTTTGTCCCGCATTGACGTACAGCACCACGCCATCCTCATCCAACCACAGTCCCTCAGGCTTCTTGCCGCCCACGCGCAACGAGCGCAGAGTCGGCAGGTGGGTCAGGAAATATTTTGCGGGTATGATCACACCCCGCCCCATATCCCAGACGTCTGCCCCGCGGTGACAGATCGGGCATTCACCGTGCACACCGCTGTCTCGCACGCTGTCGGTCACCACCGACAAAAAGCGCCCCTTTTGCCACACCACGCGCGAGGTCATTTGGCAGACCGTAGGTCGGAATCCGAACATCCGCCCGCAAGAGCTTTGCATATATTCGCGCCGCAAGAGCTCCCCATGCTTGTGCTCTGCCCAATGCAAATACGCCCGGGCGGCATCGGTATAACACCGATTGAAGCTCTCGTACCCATCGCCATCCACCGTGACCCACTCAGCTCTCGCCCGCAGGATCACAGCACCGCTTTGCACCACGCGGATCTGTCCCTGATTCTGTATCAATTGCATTTGCATCCCCCCTTATTACCATGTATTCAAGGGGAATCGCTTTTATGAAAACAAAAACATCCCAATCTCCGATGCGGAGATTGGGATGTTCATTATGTTTACATATCGGGAAGGTCCACGTCACCGGGAATATCGTCAATGTCACCGTCCGGAATACCGTCACCGTCCAGATCGATATTGCCGTTCTCGTCAACCATAGACTCGGATGCATAATTGAGCACGAAGTCAATGACCTCCTCCTCGGAAACCTCGTCACGGTCTGCAAATTCCTTGTTGATCGCACTCGCCACCTCGTCGGTGATTTCCTTGCTGACCTCGGCCTGAATGTTCTGTTCTGCCATATAGTCGCTGACGATGTTGCCAAGCTCCTGGCTGAGCTGCTCGGGATCATCCTTGAAGGCGTTGATGGATTCGGTCAGCTTGCCGGTCAGCTCTGCGTCAGCCATATCCAGCGACTGCGTTACGGCGCGCACGCAAAGCGCCTTGATCTCCTTGCCCATGGGCGCCAAATGGGGATTTGCCTCAAAGAGCGCCATCAGGTCGGTGATCAGATCGGGATTCTGGCTCAGCGTGTCCATGATCCTGGCCGAATCCCCCATATTGGCCAGAATCTGATTTTTAACAAGAATATCCAAAAAGTCGATCAGGGTGTTGAGGTCTGCGATCAGCAGCTCTCTGTCGGTGGTAGCGAGAATACTGAGCAGGGTGTCAAAGGTGGGATCAAGCAGCTCGCCCAGCACGGGTCTTTCCATGCCGAATACTGTGTCGCCGCGCGACCATGCACTGCCCATTTCCGAAAGCAGCGATGCCGCAAACTCGGGCATCAGCACCGATTCCTCGATTGTATCCACAATATCGTGCAGATTCTGCACAGCTCCGTCATCCATCTGCGCAAAGTCCGAGCCTGCCAAACCGATTCCCTTCTGGACCAGCTTGACAGCCGCAACCAGCTCGGTCTCAAGGAAAACCTCGGTATCGTCATACACCGTGGTGATCATGTAATTGAACATGGGCTTACCAATGGTATCGTAGGTCGTGCCAAACAGCCAGTTTTGTGTGGCGGGCTTGACGTAATCCTCAAGTGCATAGTAAGCGATTGCCTTGACCGAGCCGTCCTCTCTGGAAATCGCAGAGGTGTCCGTGCCGCTGAAAAATTCGTCGCCCACGGTAATGCCGAGATTGGCAAAGCCAACGACGGGCACCAGTACAACGGCCAGCAGAAGCATGCCGTTGACTACACCGATCAGCGCACCCAGCACGCGGGACCATACGGGAACGTGTCTTTTAACCTTGACCCTCTTGCCCTCTTCATTGATCACGCGACGCTTGGGGCGGTGGATAAAGGACAGGATAAAGCCGATTACGGTACGGAAAATGAAGAAGAAGGACAAAAACAGCACGGGAGTCATCAGCACACCGATAAACAGCGGCAGAAGTGCGACGACCTCGTCATATCCCTGCAGCATGCTCTCCAGCGAAATTCCGAAATATTCCAGCACCTTGGAAACCAGCGGATAGATGTAATCGCGCAGCACGGTGGTAAAGTCGCGCGAGAGGAAACAAGCCAGCGCCGCGCTGAGTGCAATATTCGCCGTGGTGAAGATGGCCTTGAGCCAACCTCTGAGCAGACCGCGCAATGCAAACCAAAGCGCAAATACCGCTGCCAGAGCGACAGATACGATCATAATAATGGTATCGACAGTCATGATACAAATCTCCTTTCGAACCCTTATATACTAAAAATAACCATATAGTAAGTAATGCTATCAATACTATCATACACCAACCGCCACGGTTTGTCAATACAAATTTTGCCAAGCAAAAAGCGGAGAAGAAAACTTCTCCGCTTTTTGCTTGTTACCCTAAAACAAACGAAGCGCAGGTCACGGTCAGCACGTAGCCGTTCCGCGTCACCCTTGCTCTTCCCTCTGCGATCTCGGTGGCGTATTTCTTTTCGTAATAACATGCCACCGTTTCGGTATCCTCTGTATCCTCAAAGCCCAGCATCTCGGTCAGCAGGCTGCTGTTGTCACGGTCATACGTCACGCGAAGCACACCGGTCACGTCCGCTACCAGTACCACGCCATCCGCTGTCAAAGCAGCCTTGTACGCGTCAATTGCCTCGTCGTCCAGACGCGTCACGTCGCCGGTGCCGTTCTTTTCCAGCTCGGTCTGTGCGGCATCCAGCAAAGGAACCGACGTTGCCCTTCCAACGCCGTTGGAAAGGACGGAGCAGGAGGTCAGCATCAGGATAGAAAGCGTCAGCAAAGCCGGCGCAATCAGTCTTTTCATACAGATTCCTCCTTTCTTATGTAAAATGGCAGCCTGATGTATTAACCCTCGGTCTCGACCTCGATGACCTGCGAGGAAACCGTGAGATTGATGATCCAGCCGCCGTCGGTCAGAACAGCTCTGCCCTCTTCCAGCTCGGTCTTGTATACGGTCTGATAATAGGTCATCAATACGTCAACGTCAGAAGACACGGAGACGCCGATAGCGATCTGCTTGACCCAGTCGCCGGTGTTGGGGTTGGTGTAATCACCGGTCAGAACGCCGGTCACCTTGCCGGTCAGCGCAAGATCCTGCTTGGCCAGCTCTTCCTTGAGCTCGATTTCAAAAACAGCGGTATCGCCTGCGCCGTAACGCTTGAAGGTATCAAAGCCTGCACCCTCCAGCTCGGGCTGGATCGCATCCAGCGCCGCAACCGACGCCTTTTCACCGATCATGCCCTCTATACTGTCACAGGAAACGAATGCGCCAAGACAAAGCAGCGTGCAAACGGCAAGCAACAATATTCTTTTCATAGATCCACCTCCGGAAAAACTCCAAAATTATATCCCATATATTTTATCACACCGTACGCGACGTGTCAAGTGGAAAGACTTTCAAACCCGCTTTTTCCCTATCAAAAAAATAAATAAAAATTTTTTCAACTTTTTTTAAAAAAGGGGTTGCATTTTTAAAAGGAGTGTGCTATAATAAGCAAGTCGCAAACGACGGCCCGTTGGTCAAGCGGTCAAGACGCTAGCCTCTCACGCTGGAAACATGGGTTCGATTCCCGTACGGGTCACCAACACAAAAGCACCGATGTAATTGCATCGGTGCTTTTGTGTTGGTGAAGCGTACGAGGAATCTCACCCGGCGAGTCGAGCCGCAGGCTCGCCTCGCGGGTTCGCATTCGCCGCTCGTCGATCGGAAAGCGGCTCGCGCAGCGAGACATTCTCCAGGCGCAAAGCGTGCGAATTTTCGCCAAAGGCGAGATTCTCGTGTTTCGATTTGGTTTGATATCCTGACTGTCACAGAATAAGCACCCCCGATGCTCGCATCGGGGGTGCTCTTTATAGCAATGATTCCCCACCTGGTGTTTCTTTTTTTGCTAAAAATTTTGTCAAAATTGACGTTCTTATACCCTATTAAATTTTACTTTTGTATATATCTTATTTTAGCCAGTGTTCTTTCATACTACTACACATAACCCATTTTCAAAAAACTTTATTAATTTATAAATATCGGTTGACAAATAAATTTATGTTGCATATAATTATATCGGATTTCAGATATTTTCAAAAGTTTTTTAAAATCGGCATTGACTGCCGATTTTTTTTGCGTTATAATGGGGTATCAAAAAATTTAATTGATTGGGGGAATTTTATGAAAATCATAGAACAATTTATTGAAAATCTTAAAAATGAAACTAAAAATTTATTTATTACAGGACTAGCACTTGGCGTAGTTGCCACAGGATCTGCTGCTTTAGCATCTTGCGACGATCCAAGCGTTGGAGTTCAAGGCGAAACAATTGAAACAGAAGAAACTACTACAGCCCCTGTTGAACTTACAAATGAAGAAAAATTAATTGAAACATTAACAGCCTTTAATCCTGAATTTGAAAATGGTATTTATTGTTTTTTACTTCAAAGTTGGGGTTCAAAAAAAGAAATTATCTTTGCTGTATATGCAAAAAATACTGAAGGTGAACTTGGCGATGCTAATCTTATAGTAAATCCTTCAGAGGAAAGCATTACTTCAATCACCACTTCACTTGAAGACAAAATGGTAGATGGCTCTGTTATTTACTCTGCTGACTTAACTCAAGATGAAATGGAATATATTTGCAATATATTCCTTAATGAATATCAATTAAGTCAAGAAAACGAAACAACTTCAGAACAATAATATAAATAATCATAAAAAAGACGCTTAATTATGAAGTGAACTAAACGGGGTTCATTTCATTTTTGTGCGTCTTTTTTCTTTTTTGTGAACTAAACGGGGTTCACTTCACGGCTTCCTTTTTTGAATTCAAATCATTGCATCAAACAGATTCACAAACTCAAGTCCGTTTTTGAGCGCATAAGCGGCGGTGTAGGCGGTGCCGCCCTTGCTCTTGGTCAGAAAGGCGATGCAGACGTCACTTCCCTCGACCAGTCGGCGGTCGCGCTGCAGCATGCACCCCTCGGCGTACTTATCGCGCACGTAAGTCACGCTGTCCGCACTCTCCAGCACAAATCGGTAGGCGCGGCGGTTGGACTCGTTCCACTCGGCGTCCTGATCGCGACACGGCAGGATCAGATCCAGCTTGATATGCGGATAAGACTTTTTCTGCTCCAGCACACAAAGCGCGGCTAAGGTATCAAACCCGATCGCCCCCCCCGCACGGAAATGCACAGCCCCCGCCTCGGCCTGCTTTGCGATCTCGGCCTTGAGCAGCGCGGGCAGAGCGATCATATGCTCGCGCGCGATATTTCTGTGCCCGGTGAAGCACACGGTTCTCTCCTGCATCCGTCCCACCTCTCTTTCGCTCCCATTATAGCACGTATGTTCTGTCTTGTAAACCGCTTTTTGCAAAAATCGTACACGATTTTTCGCTTTTCCCCACCCTTTCCCGCCAATTCCCGCGGTGCGCGGCGGCAGGATGCGGCAAATCCCTCAAGGCATCGGCAAAAGCCGTGACTCTCCCCCATTTTCCACGCTCTCCCACAGCGACAAAAAAGCCCCCGCCCGCGCCCTATAATGGTATTGATACATACCATGGAGGAAACTTATATGCAACAAAAAACAGAATTTTTGAGTGGCGACAGCGGACAAGCCCTGGGGAAAACCCGCATCCGTTTGCAGACCGCCACCGCCGTGCGGCGCAGAGCGCGCTTGCTTGGTGTGATACGCGGCACGGGTATCATGCTGGGAGCATGGCTTCTGGGGCTTCTGGCAGGCCCATTCGGCACCTATCCCGCAGGTCTTGCCCTGCTGTGCGCCATGCCGTTTGGTATTCCTTACGTATTCGCGGGTCTTTGCGCGTCCCTGCCCTTTGTGGGTGCGCCTTGGGGTTATTTGTGCGCCTATATTGCCGTGCTTGCCCTGCGCGTGGCGGTCACGCTGCTGGTGGGTAGCGGCAGAGCCAACCTGCGGGGACTTCCCCCGCTGCCCAACGACAAATTCAGCACCGCGCTGATGAAGATCGAGGACGGCGGCTTTTTCGGCACAAAGCCTGCGGTGATCACAGAGCAGCCCAATACCGACAAGCCGCGACTTTTCGGCGAGGCACTCATCCTGCGCATGATGACGGGAGCCATCGGTGCATTGATTGCAGGCGGATTTTCCATTGTCGCGGGCGGATTTCAGTATTTCGACCTGTTCGGTACGCTGTTTTTGCTGGCAGTCGTACCCTTTGCTGTGTGGCTGATCGCTCCCTTTTTCGACGAGCAAAAAAGACAGCGGCTGGCGGGCTACGTGGCGCTGGTGACACTGTGTACCGCACTGGTGCTTGCCGCGCGTACCTTTTCGCTGTTTGGTATTTCGGTGTCGGCAACCTTGGCCGCCGTGCTGATCTATCTCTCGCTCAAGCGGTTCGGCTTTGTGGCGGGCATTCTCTGTGCCGTGGGATGCGGCATTGCCCATGATCCCGTGCACTCCCCCATCTTTATCATCGGCATTGTGCTCTGGGCACTCTGCTCCACTCTCTCCGACCGTCTTGCCTTGGCCGCCGCGCTGGCCTTTGCCTGCGGTTGGACGGCTCTGCTGGGCGGATTCTGGGGCTTTGTGGCCGCGCTGCCCACCGTGCTGGTCACGGGCAGTATTCTGTTCGCGGCCGATAAGTGGCTGCTCCCCGCGGCCGACCGCATCGAGGCCGAGCAAGAGCCCTGCGACTTTGCGGGAGAGAGCGAATTTGCGCGGCTGATCACCTGTGAAAACCGTGTTGAAAGCGCCGCCGAGCGCGCAGACGACATGGCGCAGGCCTTTGCGGGGCTTTCCGAGACCTTTTACGGACTTTGCGACAAGCTGCGCCGTCCCGCTCTGCTCGATCTGCGGCACATCTGCGACGCCGCCTTTGAGGCAAGCTGCTTCGACTGCCCCCGCCGCGAGGTTTGCTGGGGCTCGGAATACAGTACCACACTGGAAGGAATCGGCAAGCTGGCCTCGGCACTTCACCTTACGGGCAAGGCAGATACGGCTTGCCTGCCGCCCCCGTTGGTGACGGCTTGTCCGCGCATCGATAACGTCATTGCCAATGCCAATCGCCAATGCGCCGAGGTGACCGAGCAGCTTTTGCGCAGTGAGCGCACTCCCGTTTTTGCCGCCGATTACGCCGCCATTGCAGAGCTTCTGACAGATGCGCTCAAGGAAAACAACGAGGAATTCCGCACCGACGCCGCCACGGGCGAAAAGATCCTTCATTACCTTTGCGACCAAGGCATTTCGGTCTCGGGCATTGTGGTCAGCGGCGTGCGCGCCAAGCGGATTTGTGCGCGCGGGGTTGGCTTTGGCGGCAACAAGACCTCTCCCGACGCCCTGCGCGAGGCGATCGAGAACATTTGCGGCACACCGCTGGGAGATCCGGTTTTTGAGATCTCCAAGGACAGCACGGTCATGATGCTGTGCGCCCGCGACCGCTTTTCGGTCACCTGGGACACCGGTGTCATTCCCGCGCCCGCTGAGGTCAGGCTTGATCCCGACGCACCCTCGGGCGATGCGCTCTCCTGCTTTGCGGGCAAGAGCTCGTATTTTTACGGTATTCTGACCGACGGTATGGGCAGCGGTGAGCGCGCGGCCTTCTCGGCGAATATCTGCACCGTGTTTCTCGAAAAAATGCTTTATGCGGGCAACAGCCCCGAGATCTCCCTGCGCATGCTCAACAATTACCTGCGCTCGCACTCGACCACGCCCGATGCCGAATGCTCGGTGGGGGTGGATATGGTGCGCATCGACCTGATCACGGGAACGGCGCACTTTATCAAAAGCGGTGCCGTGCCGGCATTCGTTCTGCGCGGCAAGCAGCTGCTCAAGATCAAGGCGCATACGCCGCCCATCGGCATCATCGGCACGGTGCAGGCCCAGATCATTCCCTTTGAGCTCTCGGACGGTGACCTTTTGATTCTGGTCAGCGACGGCATCACGGGCGGCAACGAGGATTGCCCATGGCTGATCTCGCTGCTCTCGGGCGAGGTCTCGCACGAGCCCGCTGTGCTCAAGGAGACCATTCTGCTGCACGCCAAGGATTCAGGCAGCCGAGACGACATGTCGGTTGCGGTCATGCGGATCGATAAGCTGAGTGCGTAAATACAAATTCATAAGGGGCGACGTCCCCGACGCCCCGAATCAAAACGTAAGGGGAGGATTTCGATCCTCCCCTTTTTGGTTTAGTATCCGCTCTTTTGACCGCAAAGTCTCCATACGATCTTGCGAAGCAGCTCTGTGGGAATGGCCAGGAGAGCCAGCGAGAAGGTAAATCCCAGCTCGGCAGGCGTCAGGGGTGCGGTGCGGAGCACCACACCGCCCAGATACACAAACGCGATCTGAATGACCGTGACCGCCAGCATGATGCCGATAAACCCGGGGTTTTTGCCGATCCCTGCAAAGAGGGACAAACGGTCGGTCCTGGCGCCAAAGCAGTTGCAGACCGACATGAATATAAACAGCGCAAAGAATGCCGTGAGCAGATAAATATCGTCGGGTGCTGTGCGGAACCGCCCCGATATGGCGGGAACGACCAAAAGAGAGAGGCAGACGCCTATCGTGGCCAGCCCCTGCCACAGAATCTGAAAGATCATGTAGCCGCACAAAATTGGCTCGTCGCGTCGCTTGGGCTTTTCCTTGAGATAAAAGCTTCTCGGCGCTTCGCCCGCAAAGGCCAGTCCCCCAAGCGTATCCATGATCATATTGATCCACAGCATCTGCACCACGGTCACGGGTGCGTCATAGCCCAAGAACGGCCCCAGCATGGAAACGCCCACGGCACAGAAATTCATGGTCAGCTGCAGCACGATGAATTTGCGAATGCTCTTGAAAACGGTGCGACCGTACAGCACCGCGTTGACCACCGAGGCAAGGTTGTTATCCAGCAGGATGATATCCCCCGCCTCGCGCGCCACCGACGTGCCGTCCCCCATGGCAAAACCCACGTCAGCCAGCCTGAGCGCGGGCGCGTCGTTGATACCGTCGCCCGTCATTCCCACGACAAGGCTCTCGGCCTGCGCCAGCCGCACAAGTCGGCTCTTATCCGAGGGTAATGCACGCGAGACCACCCCCAGCCGCGGCAATATGGCGCGCACCTCTGTGTCGGTCATGGCGGCCAGCTCGCCGCCGTCCAGCACCACGTCGATGCCACCGCCCAGAATTCCGCACGACCGTGCAATGCGCTCGGCCGTCTGCTTGCCGTCGCCCGTGATCATGACCACCTGCACCCCGGCACCGCGCAAGCTCGCCACCGCCCGGGGAGCCTCCTTTCGCAAGCCGTCCTCCAGCACCGCAAGTCCGATGAGCACCAAGGGCCCAAACGCACCCGCGGCATATTGCTCGCGCGTGCCCGCCGTGCGGCTATAGGCCAACGCCAGCACTCTGTTGCCGCTCGCGGATAGCCTTGGCACAAGCTCCTGCAGCTTGCCCGCGTCGGCCGCCACCTCTCTGCCGCGGGCGTCCAGTACCCACCGCACGTGCGGCAAAAGCCGCTCGGGCGCACCCTTGACGTGCACCCTGCCCCCAACCGAGGCGACGGCATATTTCCGCTCGCTGTCAAAGGCCAGCTTCCATGCCGCATCCCGGATTTCGGATAAGCGTCCGGGGTCGCTCAGCGCGCTTTCAAACAGCGCGCGGTCGGTGGCATTGCCACCAATGGCACGCAGCCTCCCCATGCTGTCCCGCTCGGCGATCGACGAGGTGTTTCCAAGGCATGCCTCGGCATAGATCTGCCCAAGGGCGCTCTTTTCCGTGGGCAGAGAGAGCTCCTCGCCCGTGCCGAGATACAACGCCGTTGCCCGCATTTTGCCGTGCGTCAGCGTGCCGGTCTTATCGGTGAACAGAATATTCATGCTGCCCGCGGCCTCAATGCCCGCGGGCTTTCTGACCAGCACGTTGTCGCGGATCATACGGCGGACGTTGGAGGACAGCACCACCGCGATCATCATGGGCAGCCCCTCGGGCACCGCCATGACCACCACACTCAGCCCCAGCGTCAGCGCGCGGAATACGTGCTCCAAAACAAAGCTCCAGTCGCGCAGGCGGGTCAGCATTTCGGTACTGTCAAAGCCCGCGTCCAGCACAAAGGCATGGATCAGATACACCGCCGCCACCAGCACCGCCGCCGTATATCCCAGCCGCGAGATCTGCCCTGCCAGCTTGCCAAGCCGCACCTTTAAGGGGCTGTCGCGCACCTCGGTCTGCACCTGCTCCGAAATGCCACCCAGGAAGGTGGCATCCCCCACCGCCTCGATCAGCACCTCGCCCTCACCGCGCAAAACGGTACAGCCGCCAAACACCGCCCACGGGCTTTGCGGCCCTCTCTCCCCGCCGCCCGCGGCATGCTTGTGCACCTCGCCGCTCTCGCCCGTCATGCTGGATTGATCCACAAATATGCTCCCCGCCAGCACACGGCCGTCCGCAGGGATCATATCCCCCGCCTGCAGCAGCACCACGTCACCCACCACGATCTCCTCGGTGGGGATCTGCCGCACCCCACCCGCGCGCCGCACCCGCACCTCGCCCGCCCGACAGCTCTCGCTCAAGCGTGCAAACGCCGCCTCCGAGCCATACTCGGACAAGGTCGAGATCAGCGTGGCCAAAAAGACCGACACCGCAATGCCCACCGTCTCAAACCAGTCGGCCTGCCTGAACATCAGGAGAATGTGAATCCCCAGCGCGCACAGCAGCACCTTGATGATGGGGTCACCAAGGTTGCCCACGAATTGCCTGATAAATCCCTTTTTCTTTTTGCGGCTGAGCACGTTTGCCCCGTGCGCCTCGCGCGACGCGCGCACCTGCTCCTCGCCCAGTCCCTGTATCACTCCCGCTCTGATGTCCCACACCCCCAAACGCGTATTCATTTGAATATATGCGAGCGAAAAATGCGAAATGCGGAATGCAGAATGCGAAATGAGTTTTGTTTGTTTTCTCCAAATTCATTGACATTTTGACAAAATAATGCTATCATATCTACAAAGACAGAATAGGAGGAACTTACCATGTCAAACGTCAACGATGCCAGAACCTTCCGCTTCCCCGCCTGCGATTTCGGCAAGGGCGCGATCTGCGCCAAGGTGGAATTCAGCGGTGCGGAAAATGCCGATCTTGCCACCATCTACGTCGGCGACACCCCCATCGGCGTGGTTGCGCTCAATAATAAGGATGCGCGCGACGTGGCTTACTGTAATATCACCAAGGCCGCCGGCGTGCAGGACGTCAAGGTAGTGGTGGACAGCCATGCCAAGATCCACAGCATCGAATTTCTGGACACCCCCGCCTACAAGCAGGTCAGCTATACCCCCGTGCCCGACAGCGCCATCCGTCATATCGACTCGGACACCTGGGAGGCTGTGGATATGCTGGGCAGACCCGTGCTCTCGGTGGAGGACGTCGGCCCCAAGAACGATCGACAGGTCGGTATCTTCTACTGGACCTGGCACCAGCAGCATTCCCACCTGCGCCCCGTGGACGTCGTAGACGTGCTGGATAAATTTCCTGCCGCCGAATACCGCAAGGATCACCCCGCATGGGGCGAGCATCCCTTCCAGTGCTTCTGGCACGAGCCGTTGTACGGCTTCTATCAGGATATCGACCCCTATATCATCCGTCACCACATGTCTATGCTGCATAACGCGGGCGTGGATTTCCTGCTCTTTGACTGCACCAACGGCGCGCTCTTGTGGCGTATGGCCTATGAGCCGCTGTTCGCGGAAATGAGAAAGATGAGAGAGGACGGCGTGGACACCCCCAAGGTGGCATTCATGCTCAATTTCTGCCCCTGCAAGACCTCGGATTACATGCTGCGCGCGCTGTATCAGAACCTGTACGCTCCCGGTCTGTACTCCGACCTCTGGTATATGCTGGACGGCAAGCCCATGATCATGGCTTACCCCGAATCGCTCCCCGAAAAGGGCTGCTGTGAAGAAGAAACCAAAATGCTGGACGAGATCCGCAATTTCTTTACCTTCCGTCCGGGTCAGCCCGGCTACGGATGCGGCCCGAGCAGACCCGACCATTGGGGCTGGCTGGAAATCGCGCCTCAGCATAAGTACGGCGCGCGTCCCGATGGCTCTTGCGAGATGATGACGGTCGGCGTTGGTCAGAATGCCAATAAGGATCGCATCTGCACCCACTTCAACGATAAGGAGACCTTCGGCCGCTCCTATACCAAGAAATTTGGCCATAAGCTGCTGGATAAGGAGTCCTATAAGTACGGATATAACGTGCAGGAGCAATGGGAAAGAGCACTGGATATCGGCCCGGATATCGTGTTTGTCACGGGCTGGAACGAATGGATCATGGGGCAGTGGCATGAGCCGTGGCTGAGTGATAACGACTCCACCCAGCTGGCTATGGTTGACCAGTATGACCGTGAGCACAGCCGCGATATCGAGCCCGACCGCGACGGCTATCTGGATACCTATTATCTCCAGCTCTGCTCCAACATCCGCCGCTTCAAGGGTGCTACCCAACGTCAGAAGCTGTCCGCTCCCAAGACCATTGTCATGGACGGCTCGACCGAGCAATGGGACGACGTTTCCCCGCGCTACGTCTGTGATAAGGGTACGGCCGTGCACCGCGACCACGACGGATTTGCGGGCACACACTACACCAACTTTACGGGCAGAAACGACATCGTGGCCGCCAAGGTCGCGCGTGACGATACCAATATCTATTTCTACGTCGAGTGTGCAAACGACATCACCGAGCCGACGGAAAGCGGCTGGATGACGCTGTTTATCGATACCGACCGTGTCAAATCCAACGGCTGGGAGGGCTATGACTTTGTCGTCAACCGCACAGCCCCCAAGGATGGCAAGACCGCGATCGAGAGATATGAGCGCACCGTGACCCCGGGCAGCTTTACGTGGACAAAGGTGGCAGATGCAGAGATCGCCGTGAACGGCAAGACGCTGACGCTGTCGGTTCCCCGCGTAGCGCTTGGCGTGCTGCCTCCCCTTTGCTTCGAGTTCAAGTGGAGCGACAACATGCAACAGCCCAATATCATGGACTTCTACGTCAACGGCGACACCGCCCCCATCGGCAGATTCAACTATCTGTATAGAGAATATTAATGTAGCCTCATCAGAATCCCCCCCGCGGCCTGCGAAGCTTTCGCAGGCCGCCTTTATGTCATCCTGAGCGTCTTGTGTCATCCTGAGCGACAAAACACCCCGGTGTGGGTGTTTTGGAGTCGAACTTTCAAAAATCTGCAACGAATTGCTGATTTTTGAAAGTCAAAACGCGGTGAGCGTTTTGAGGATCTCTAAAGGGCTTTCTCAACGTTTTATAAAAGCAAACGACACCGCAACGCATTGTCCAAGCCGTTCACTTATTCGAATGTTACTTTATGTAGGAAGGGGTGTTTCTTCGCTCAGGATGACACTCGGGGGGGATTCTCGCAAAAGTTTTGTAACGCCCGACACACCACCCTCATACGCTGTAAATAAAAAGAAAAATTTCCTCAAAAAAGGCTTGACAAAGCAAAAGTGTTGTGCTATAATAAGCGGGTCAACGAAATACGGCGTCATGGCCAAGCGGTAAGGCAAAGGTCTGCAACACCTCTATCCCCGGTTCGATTCCGGGGGACGCCTCCAGCAAGAAAGCCCAGTAAGTCGGTGGCCCAAGCGGACTTAG
>JAZULL010000136.1:0-58644 GCA_045603085.1 Eubacteriales bacterium
CCAAGGAGTTGATTTATGACATTGTCTTCCTAAGCCCGCTTGGCCTCCGACTTCATACAGCATATCGCCGCGGCCGATCAGCTTTTCCGCGCCGCCCACGTCAATGATGGTTCTGGAGTCGACCTGAGTGGACACGGTGAACGCGATACGGGAAGGAATGTTGGCCTTGATCAAGCCGGTCACGACGTCAACGGACGGACGCTGTGTACCGATGATGATATGAATACCGGCGGCTCATGCCTTCTGCGCAAGACGGCAGATGCAGGTTTCCACGTCGTCGGGAGCGGTCATCATCAGGTCTGCAAGCTCGTCGATGTTAATGTCGAGTCTGGGCAGATATTCCTTTTCGGGATCGTCCTTGGTGATCTCGTTGTAGCCGGTAATGTTACGCACACCAACCTCCTCGATCAGCGAGAAGCGGCGCTCCATCTCGGCAACCGCACTTGCCAGAGCACCTGCGGCCTTCTTGGGGTCGCTGACGATGGGACAGTACAGATGCGGAATATCACGGTAGGTGGTAAATTCAACCTTCTTGGGGTCGACCATGATCAGCTTGACCTCGTCGGGTCTTGCCTTGAAAAGCAAGCTCATGACAACGCAGTTGATACATACCGACTTACCCATACCGGTTGCGCCCGCAACCAGAAGGTGAGGCATTTTCTCAATATCGAATACGACCGGCTTGCCCGAAACGTCTGCACCCAGGCAAACCGCAACCTTACTCTTATGATTGATAAATTCAGGGCTTTCCAAGAGGTTGCGCAGGAAAACGGTAGCAGGCTTATCGTTGGGCACCTCAATACCTACGGCAGCCTTACCGGGGATAGGTGCTTCGATACGCACGCCGGATTTTGCCAGGCTGAGTGCAATATCGTCCACCAGATTGGCAATGGCGCGCACGCGCACGCCCGCCTCGGGCTTGATCTCATAGCGGGTAACGGTGGGGCCTGTGGAGCAGGTAACCTCCTTGACGCGGATGTGAAAATCCTCCAGCGTCTGGCGAAGGATGGCAACGTTCTCGTCGATCTCCTCCTGGCTGGTATGGTAATGGGCAGAGCCTGCCGCCAGCATATCGGTGGTCGGGAATACGTAAACGCTCTCAAGGGGCTCGTCTGCACTCTCGGCAGCCTCATCCTCAGAATCGGGCCGGGCCAGCAGATCGTCCAGCAGCGCCTCGGTCTCATCCTCGGGCTCAGGCGCGGGCACGGGCTTCTTTTTGGTAGCATTCTTGAGGGCGGGACGGCCAAATACGCTGTCCGCGTCATCGTCCTCCAGATCCACCTCGAATTCGGCTACGGTACCGTCGTCGGCGAAAACGCCCTCGGCCAACTCGTCGAATTCAGCGTGCAGACCCTCCTCTTCCTCGGGGGCAGCATCCTCGGCCACAGCCTCGGTCAGTCTTGCTTCTGCAACCGCATCGGCAACGGCGGCCTCGGATTCATCCGCACCGTCGGTCATCTTGAGAGGATGGAAGCCGCTCTCGTCCCCGTCCTCGTCGTCGTCGCGACGCTTCTTTTTATCCTTGCGCGTACGTCGGGGCTGATCCTCTATCACCTCGCCGGTCTCGGCGTCCACCTCCAGGGTCTCTCTGCCGCGCTTTTTCTTGTTCTTGACGGGAGCTGCGGGCTCCTCTTCATATTCCTCGTAATCTTCCTCGTAGTCCTCGTCCTCGTAGTCGTCCTCATCCTCCTCTTCGGCGGCAAGACGTGCGCGCTCGGCGCGCTTTGCATTGGCTGCCTTGATTCTGAGCCAGATCTGGTGAGGGGTGATCTCAAGCAGTACAAAGAACAGAATGATCAGGCAGAACGGCAGAACGATGAACGATCCCCAACGGAACGCCCAGCAGCACACCCAGCCAACGTAGCCGCCCAGAAGTCCGCCCGCCTCGAGCGCAACGCTCTGGTTATACAAAAGGGTCAGCGCGGTCTGCATATTGGCGGTATCCGCACCTGCCACGATAATGTGATAGAATGCAGAAAACGTGCCGATGATCATGACCGACAGCACGGCCTTGATGGCGCGCGTGACACCGTCGGTAGCCTTAAACCAGAAAATACCGAAAATGACCAGCAGGACCGGGAACAGATAGGACGCGGGTCCAAAGATACCGAACATAATGTTGCGGCAGACAAAATTACCGATCTCGCCCTCCAGCTGTGTACCGTTGGCTTCGCCGATCACGTCCAGCACCAGCAGCACGGTCAGAATCAGCGCAAATGCAAACAGAATAAAGGGCACAAACTGCGAAAATTTATTCTTTCGGCGGTTGGAGGCCGCTACCCTTTCCAGATTTTTCTTTCTTTGCTCGGGGCTGACGTTGGCACCGCCCTTGCCCTTTTTGGCCGTGCTCTTTTTGGGCGCCGGCTTTTTGGCCTTGGACGCACCCTTCTTGGGGGCTTGGGCCTTAGGGCTTTGCTTGGTCGGTGTCTGAACCTGCTCCGAAGTCGTCTTTTTTGTTGCCATTAGGTGGAAATCCTCGTCTTTCTCAAAAATTTCAACGTATGTAAATCGCTTTGCGCGGCACATTAGATAACAGTTATGTTTATTATAACATTATTCAGGCAAAATTGCAAGTACCGTTGGCGGTATTTGTGTGAAAAAGGAGAAAATTATGCAAGCTTTACGCCGTCGCGCCCGTTTTGGTTTGCTTGTCGGGTGCGGCTTTGCCGCGGGACTGATCAACGGACTTCTGGGCGCAGGCGGAGGGATCGTGCTGGTGCTGATCATCTCGCGCCTGTGCCGCGACTCTCTGCCCGATCAGCGCGACGTGTATGCCAACGCGCTACTGGTCACGCTGGCACTGACCCTGACCTCGACCGTGCTGTATATCACGGGCGGCAACGCGCCGCCTGCCGATCTTTCGGCCGTCGTGCTCCCCGCCGCCGCAGGAGGACTTGCGGGCGGGCTTTTGATGGGGCGCATTTCATCAGATACCATCAAGCTGATCTTTGCCGTGCTGCTGGTCATCTCGGGCGCGGTCATGCTCCTGCGATAAATTCAAGGAGGTTTTTATGAAGGTTTTGGGTATGCTCATTCCCTTTTGCATCGCCGTGCTCTCGGGGCTGGGTGTAGGGAGCGGCGGACTTCTGGTCATTTATCTGACACTGATCGAGGGCGTCCCCCAGCTGCGCGCGCAGGGGATCAACCTGGTGTTTTTCATTTTCTCAGCCGGCGCATCCATGCTCTCGCATCTGATGCACCGCCGCCTGCTCTTCCCCTTGTGCATTTTGCTGATCGTGTGTGGCATTCCGGGCACGCTGGCGGGCTCATATCTTGCAAGCGTCATGCCCGCCGCCCTTTTGCGGCGCATCTTTGGCGCGTTCTTGGTGATCGCGGGCACGCTGACGCTGACAAAAAGCGCTAAATTGCGCGTATTCTTTGGCAAAATTCACAAGAGTGCGTATATAAATAAATGAGATTTTTTCATATAGGACAACTTTTTTTGCGCACAACCCCTTTACAAGACCCGAGATTTGTGATATAATATGTTATGCATGGCGTTCTCACGGCCCTCGGACAAACGGCTGCTAAGCGGCACTTTCACCCGCCGATCTCTGTGGGACACGTTTTTTGCAGGAATTTATTTATTTTGAAAGGTGAAAACAATCATGACCACTCAAGAAAAACAGGCAATCATTGA
This sequence comes from Eubacteriales bacterium, assembly GCA_045603085.1. GTDB lineage: Bacteria > Bacillota > Clostridia > Oscillospirales > CAG-272 > SVQP01. The sequence continues at coordinate 3,641 of JAZULL010000136.1, forward strand.
GCAGTATGCTATCCACGAGGGTGACACCGGTTCCCCCGAAGTTCAGATCGCTATCCTGACCTACCGCATCAACAACCTCACCGAGCACCTCAAGGGCAACCATCACGACAACCACAGCCGTCGCGGCCTGTCCAAGATGGTCGGTCACAGAAGAAACCTGCTGGGCTACCTCCAGAAGGTTGACATCGAGCGTTACCGTGCGATCATCAAGAAGCTGAACATCAGAAAGTAATGACTGCGGGAGTGGAAAGCGGCGGATTTCTCTGCCGCTTCCGCTCCCAACTGTTTTTTAGCCGTACGGGAGCCGAAACGAATTGCCCGAGGGGTTAAAAAACCGCAAAAGCCCATCAAAAATTGCATTCGCCCTCGGGTGCGAGCAGTTTTGACAAAGCAGATTATTTCGAGCTCAAAAGCTCTTCCTGCAGGATATACAAACAGTATTTCCAAGGGAAGAGATGCAGAGATCGGACAAAGCTGCACGTCAAAGCCGGTTTGCTTCTGCTCCCGTGCGGCTACGCCAAAAAACAATCACCTCGCACGGATTTAGAACTTAAACGCGTGCTCGTCCGGTGCATGGACAAGCCCGGGTTTAAGTGCTAAAACCGGTGCGGGAGCTAAACAATTAATTATCAAAACAAGGAGATTACAAGAAATGAATTCACCCGCAATTATCAGTTCTGAAATGAATTTCAAGAACCACAGAGTGTTCCACTACACCCTTGCAGGCAGACCCCTGGTGATCGAAACCGGTAAGGTTGCAGGTCTGGCAAACGGCTCGGTTCTCTGCCGCTACGGCGATACCGTCGTTCTTTGCTGTGCTACCGCTTCCGAGAAGCCCCGTGACGGCATCGACTTCCTGCCCCTTTCCGTAGACTTTGACGAAAGAATGTACGCCGCAGGTAAGATCCCCGGCGGTTACCTCAAGAGAGAGGGTAAGCCCTCCGAAAAGGCAATCCTGACCAGCCGCGTCATCGACCGTCCCGTCCGCCCCCTGTTCCCCAAGGATCTGCGCAACGACGTTGCTCTGACCCTGACCGTTATGTCCGTTGACCCCGACTGCGCTCCCGAAGTCACCGCTATGATCGGTGCCTCCACCGCTCTGGCTATTTCCGATATTCCGTGGAACGGCCCCATCGGCGGCGCATGGGTAGGCCTGGTTGACGGCGAGTTTGTGCTCAACCCCACCGCTGAGCAGCAGAAGAAGAGCGAGATGCAGCTGACCGTTGCAGCCTCCATGAACAAGGTGGTTATGATCGAGGCAGGCGCTAACCAGGTTGACGACGACGTGATGTACGACGCTATCATGTACGCGCACAAGGAGATCAAGGAGCTGCTCGGCTTTATCAACGCCATCATCGACGAGGTTGGTAAGCCCAAGTTCGAGTATCCCTCCTGCGAGCTGGATCACGATATGTTCGACAAGGTATTCGCTTTCTGCGAAAAGGACGTTATGTTCGCTCTGGACACCGATGACAAGACTGTTCGCGATGCACGTATGGTTCCCGTTAAGGATGCCATCCTTGAACAGTTCTCCGAGGAATATCCCGAGCTGCCCGGCATGATGGACGAGCTGGTCTACAAGATCCAGAAGAAGATCGTCCGCCGCTGGCTGCTGCAGGACAAGAAGAGAGTTGACGGCAGAACCATGAACCAGATCCGTCCTCTGGGCGCCGAGGTTGGCGTTCTCCCCCGTACTCACGGCTCGGGTCTGTTCACCAGAGGCCAGACTCAGGTTATGACCGTTGCTACCCTGGGCACTCTCTCCGAGGCGCAGATGCTGGACGGTATCGATTCCGAGACCTCCAAGAGATATATGCACCACTACAATATGCCCGGCTTCTCCACCGGTGAGGCTAAGGCTGTACGTTCTCCCGGCCGTCGCGAGATCGGTCACGGCGCTCTGGCTGAGCGTTCTCTGGTTCCCGTTCTTCCCTCCGAGGAGGAATTCCCCTATGCAATCAGACTGGTTTCCGACGTCGTTTCCTCCAACGGTTCGACCTCTCAGGGCTCCGTCTGCGGCTCTACCCTGGCTCTGATGGACGCCGGCGTGCCGATCAAGGCTCCCGTTGCAGGTATCTCCTGCGGTCTGATCACTGCTGAGGACGGCTCCTGGGATACCATGATCGACATTCAGGGTCTTGAGGACTTCTACGGCGACATGGACTTCAAGGTTGCAGGTACTCACAAGGGTATCACCTCCATTCAGATGGACCTCAAGATCGACGGTCTTACCCCCGAGATCATCAAGCAGGCATTCCAGCAGACCCGTGCCGGCAGAGAATATATCATCGATAACGTACTGCTCAAGGCGATCCCCGCTCCCAGAGCCGAGGTTTCCAAGTACGCTCCCAAGATGACCACCATGCACATCGATCCCGATAAGATCCGCGAGGTTATCGGTAAGGGTGGCTCCACCATTCAGAAGATCGTTGCTGAAAGCGGCGCTAAGGTCGACATCGAGGACGACGGCACCATCGTTATCGCTGCTATCAACGGCGAAGCTGCAGCTGCTGCTAAGGCTATGATCGACGCTATCGTATTCGAGCCCGAGGTTGGCGCTACCTACACCGGCAAGGTCGTAAAGATCCTTGCAAGCAAGGACAAGCCCAACGAGGACGTAGGCTGCTTCGTTGAGTACGCTCCCGGCAAGGACGGCATGGTTCACATTTCCAAGATCTGCGACAAGAGAATCAACAAGGTAACCGATGCAGGTATCGACGTTGGCTCGGCTGTCAAGGTGAAGTACATGGGTCTGGACAAGAAGGGCCGTATGGACTTCTCCATCAAGGACGCAAAGTAATTCACCACCAAAATACAGATTGACGAAAGGAGTTTTCCATGGATAACAACAGAACCCCTCGCAGCTACTCCACAGGTACCGTCAAGCGCGATAACCGTCAGCAGCAGCAAAAACTGGTCGTCATCCTGATCTGCATTGTCATCGCTCTGCTTCTGGTCGTGTTCTCGACCATAATCATTGCCAAGATCGTCACAGCCGTCGCCGGCGGATTCGGCTGGGGCTGGGGCAACGCAAACCCCTCCGAAGTACAGTATCAGAACGTGACCATCGACAAGAATCAGACCCTCTACGGTCCTTTGGCACTGGTCAACGATACCCATGAATATAAGTTCCCCGAGGAAGCCACCAATCACCTGGCCAACATCTGGGAATACCGTGCCTCCAACACTCCCGAGGGCGCAAACACCGCCTACAAAACCAGCCTGAACACTCTGACGCTGGACGGTGCAGCACTGGTTGCAATGCACGAGTGGCTGACCGACTTCAACGAGGCAACCGGCAAGAGAGATACCATCATTTCCTCCGCTTACCGTACCTTCGAGGAGCAGAGTAAGTTCCAGATCGCCGCAGGTAAGTCCGACCACCACACCGGCTACGGCGTGACGCTCAAGATTTACGATGGCTCTATCACAACCGATATTTACTCTGATCCCACCTACTACGATTGGCTGAGCGCAAATGCGCACAAGTACGGCTTTGTGGTTCGTTACCCCGAGGACAAGGCCGCTATTACCGGTATCACCAACTACGTAGAGTATTTCCACTACGTTGGCTACGGCCCTGCTAAGTACATGCAGGACAACAACCTGTGCCTTGAGGAGTTTGTCGCACAGATCAAGTCTTACTCTGTGGACAAGCCTTTGGAGGTTACAGATGCAAACGGCCAGGACTGGCTGATCTACTACACCGCATGCCAGGGAGACGTGACCACCGTTAAGCTGCCCACCAACTTCACCTACACCATTTCCGGTGATAACGAAGGTGGCATCATCGTTTGCGTTTCCCTGTCCAAGAACGCTGTTCAGGGGCAGGAAACCGACGAGGCTGCGCAGTAATTTAAACGACATAAGGGGATTTGCGTCATGCAATTCCCCTTTTTGTTTCCCGTAACAGACGCCAATTAATCGCTCTCGGGCCACCAATCATGTGAAATTTCCTGCATTATGTGTAAAACGCCATGCCAATGCAAAAAAATTCTTGATTTGGTCAATTTTTGGTCACATTCTGATAGTATACTGGATAAACAGAAATATTTCATGAGAAACAGATTCCCCGAAAGGAGATTACTTTATATGAAAAAAATCGTGATTTTGATGCTGGCAGCAGCTATGCTGCTCTCCTGCCTTTTGCTGACAGCTTGCTCCGGCACGACCAATCCCGGCGGCAGTCAGACTCCCGGCGGTAATCAGGTCGGTGAGAACCAAGCTACCCCGGACAGCTTGATCGATTGCTACATCGCCTTCAACGGCACCTCCTACACCACCACCGATTCCTCCGCAGTTCGCGCAGAGGGTACTGCCCTGACCATCGTCAAAGCAGGTACATACGACCTTTCCGGTACACTGGATAACGGTCAGATCGTGGTAGAGGTCACCAAGGCAGAGCGCGTGACGCTGATTCTCAACAACTTCACCGGCTCCAACTCCACCTCCGCTGTGATCTGGGTCAAGAGCGCAGACAAGGTTTACATCGAGGTCAAGAACGGCACCACCAATACGCTGACCGACGCCTCCACCTATATCTTCCCCACCGCCGCCGACACCAAGCCCAACGCTTGCATCTACGCCGCTGATGACCTCTCGATCAAGGGTCATGGCACACTGATCGTAAACGGCAATTACAATAACGGCATCGGCTGCAAGAACGACCTTTCCATCAACAACGTCAAGCTGACCGTCAATGCGGTCAATAACGCCCTCAAGGGCAACAACAGCGTCACCGTCAAGGGCGACGCCGAGGTACTGGTTGAGAGCGCAGAGGACGCCATCAAGGCCGATTCGCTGGACGAGGGTAAGGGCTACGTGACCGTGACCGAGAACGCCAAGGTCACCGTGCATTGCATGGACGACGGCCTGCAGGCAACGCAGAACATCACGGTTACCACCGGCGCAACCGTCACCACCTATGCGGGCGGCGACAGCATCAACTGCGACGGCATCATCACCATCGACGAGGGCTGCCTGATCGAAAACGTGGTTGGCGGCACTGTGGCTGAATAACCGCTATCAAAAATATGAAATCCGCTCAATCGGGCGGATTTCTTTTTTCGCAATAACCGTTGCCGTGACGAGGAATATCGCAAAGCCATGAACGAGCTGACGTCCTTCTCTTTCACCGCCAAGAACCTGCACGATGACGCCGCCGATTCCCTTGCCATGCTGGCGGGGTATCTGTCCGAGAGACCGAAGGTGGTCACGGTGGCAAGAAGGCCGTTCTAATGCGATAGCCCCGACATTGGTCGGGGCTATCAATTATTTCTTGATAATTTGGATCTTATCATTGGTTGCTATCAATTTGTTGTTTAGATAAAAAAGTCAATCCGTCAATTGTTGCCTCTAATTCCTGCCAAGTGGTATATCCGTAGAATGCGGCAAGAATATCACTCGCCTCTATGGGCTTAATGGTTTCCTCTTCAAGTTGTCTTTCAAGCGCAAGCTCTGTCAAATCATTTATATATCCACATTCAGCATCAACGATATAGAAGGAATATACTTTTTTATTCGTGGCATTAAGTGCCCCTTGTATATGACGAATCATTTGATTGCGATTTTCTTTTTTTGACTTCAAATGCGTGGTTTTGGTAGTAATATGAGGCTCCGTCCACTTTCCTTCGCAAATAATAACGTAATCCGCTCCCTCAATATAAATATCAGGATTGGTTGCACCTTCAAAAATAAACCATGCTTTAGGGAGTATAGGCATATCATAGGTTTCATCAATCAGTCGTAATGCTTCGGTTTTTGCTATTTTTCTCGCCTCTTCACCATGCAATCCACACAAATCTGCTCTTTTTTTGCTAGAAACAGATATTTTGCCAAAGTCTTTATTTGAAATATATTCTATTAATCCTTTTAGGTGATCCTTTGTTGGTTTCAACTGTTTTTCATTATCACCGCAATAATAAGCACAATCATCCATAGGACACACTAAATTTGGAATAGCCTTTTGTGTATGGATAGCCTTTAAAAACAACTCAAAATTACCCTGACTGCATTTAATTGCCTCAACCAGCGGAACCACTCTATATTTTGAGCTATCATACTTCCCCATTATCAATCCTCCGATAAATACCAGTTAATGCTATTCATGAGCACTTACTTCGCAATTAGCATCAATTGCAATTAGAAAAAGTGTTTTAAACAACACTTTGCTTGTCTCGTTTATTTCATCCAAGTGAAACTCTGCGTAATTATCCTTAAAAACCGCAATGCAGGCAGAGCCGCTGGCTTCTACAACATCCCAAACATCAGAATAATAAATATCAGGGTTTAGTGAAAAAAAGTTCAATATCTGTTGAGGATGATTATCAAAATCTATAACGGAATGCCCTGCAAATCCGGTGACCGCCTCCTCAAAAAGACTATCTGCCGAATAGCCTATTCTTTCTATGCCATCAATAAACTTATATTCATATTTGCCGTTTTCATTCTCCATACAAACAACAGCAAAAATTTCGCCGTGTTTGGCTTGAAAAAAGGTTGTGTCAATAAACTGATGCATTTTCAAAACCTCCATTGTTATTGCGATAAGACCTACTACAATTCTATCATTTTTGTAATATTCTGTAAATGCAACTATTATACAAATATAACTATTCGGGTTTGTTTACAATAACAATATCCCTGATATTTGCAAGGGGTATTCATATTTTTCTCACAGCTGATCCGCCATGTCAAGGATCAGCCTTTCGGTTTTCTCCCAGCCAAGGCAGGGATCGGTGATGGATTTGCCGTAGCAGCCGTCGCCAATCTTTTGCGCACCGTCCTCGATATAGCTCTCGATCATCAGGCCCTTGACAAGGCCCTTGATATGCGCGGAATGGCGGCAGGAATGCAGGATCTCCTTGGCAATTCTGACCTGCTCGGCCCACTTCTTGCCGGAATTTGCATGGTTGGTGTCCACCACCACAGCGGGCAGGACAAGATCTCTCTTGGCGTATTCCTCGTACACATGCTCCAGATCCTCATAGTGATAGTTGGGCATGGACTGGCCGTGCTTGTTGACGTAGCCGCGCAGAATGGCATGCGCATAAGGGTTACCCTGGCTCTCAACCTCCCAGCCGCGGTACAGGAAGGTGTGGCTGTGCTGAGCGGCCGTGATCGAATTGAGCATGACCGAAATGTCCCCGCTCGTGGGGTTCTTCATACCGCAAGGAATGTCAAGACCGCTGGCCACCAGTCTGTGCTGCTGGTTCTCCACGCTGCGTGCACCGACAGCAACGTAAGACAGCAGGTCGGACAGATAACGGTGGTTTTCGGGATACAGCATCTCGTCCGCGGTGGAAAGGCCGGTTTCCTCCAGCACCTTGATGTGCAAGGAGCGGATGGCAATAATGCCCTTGAGCATATCGGGGGCTACGTTGGGGTCGGGCTGATGCAGCATACCCTTATAGCCATCTCCCACGGTTCTGGGCTTGTTGGTATATACACGAGGCACGATCAAAATCTTTTCCTCCACCTGCTCCTGCAGTCTTGCAAGTCTTGTGATGTAGTCCAGCACGGGTGCCTCGGAATCTGCCGAGCAAGGGCCGATAACCAAGAGCAGCTTGTCGCTCTTGCCTTCAAAAATGCTCTTGATCTGTGCATCCTTTTGCGCCTTGACGACCGCCAGCGCGTCGGTCAAGGGATACATTTGCTTGATGTCCTGAGGAATGGGTAATTTTCTTTTGAAATTCATGCTCATGGTAGTGTATCTCCAATTTCTTTAATTGACGCTGTAGGTTCCGACAAGCTTGAGCTTGTCGCACATGGGGGCAAGGGCGCGCATCATCTGCTGACCGCTCGCGCCGCGGACGTCGCCCTCACATTCTACGTAGAAATAGTAATTCCACGCCAGATCCTGCATGGGTCTGGAGTGCAAGGCGCGCATGTTGTAGCCGTACGCGCCGATGATATTGATGGCCTGCGCCAGCGCGCCCGCCTGATGTTTTACCGTAAACATCAGCATAAAGCGATCGTCGGGCTGACCCGCTTTGACGTGCTCGGTGCGCGAGAAGCAGCCAAAGCGCGTGGTGTTACCGTTGCTTTGATTGATGCCGCGCGCGATCACCTCAAGGCCATACAAGGCCGCTGCCTGCTCGCTGCCGATGGCTGCCACGTGTCGCTTACCAAGCTCGGCGACAAAACGCGCCGCCAGTGCGGTATTGGTGTACGGGGTGCGCATGACAATGCCGTGGCGATCCAGATACTCCGCGCATTGCGAGAGTGCCTGCGGGTGGCTGATGACCTCGCGGATCTCCTCGGGCTTGGTGCCGGGCAGCGCCAGCAGATTCTGCTTGACGGCAAGATCGCAGGTGCGATTAAGATACAGTGAGCCCGAGAACACCAGATCCATGACCTGCCCTACCTCGCCTGCAAAGCTGTTTTCAATGGGCAACACGCACACGTCGCACTCCCCTGCCTCGACTGCGCGGAATGCGGCCGTAAAATCCTCGCACGGCACACTCTCGCCGTCGGGATACAGCTGCTCGGCCGCCTCGGATGCAAATGCCCCGGGCACGCCGCCATACGCCACGCGCATGCCGCCAATCAATCTCTGCTGATAATCTCTTGAAAGCTTCATGACCTGCTTTTGGAAATTGACGTAATATTCCCGATAGGTCTCGTTCCCGATCAGCTTGCTGTTTTTCTCGATCAACTGCGCCTCGCGAACCGGATCAAGTATTGCCAGTCCTCGCTCCTTTTTATACTGTGCCACCGCCTCGGCGGCCTCCATTCTCTTGCAAAACAGTTTTGCGATCTCGGCGTCTACCTCATTGATGATTTCCCTTGCCTTTTGTAATTGATCCATATCTCACGACCTCTTTCAAAAAAATAACGCAGAAGCTCATCCGGCATCTGCGATAAAAAATCCGCAGAATGCCCCTCGGGCATTCTGCGGCAAAATTCGATATCTTCAAACTTACGCGGTCAAGAACACCCGGAAACCGAGAAAATAACCGCAATAAAATCGTGTTTGCTTCATGGTATTTTCTCCTTTCGTGATGATCTTACGACAATTATAAACCTATTATTCGCACTTGTCAAGGGTTCTGCGAATTTTTCTGAATATATGCGACCGCTTGGCGGATCTCCCCACACGCGTCCAACGCCTGCTCGGCGGCAACGGCATCACAGCCCGTCAGCTCGCAGATAATGCGGATGCAGCGCAGTCTGAGCTTTTGATTGGTGGGACGGACGTTTACCATGAGATTGCCCATGACCTTACCGGTTTTGATCATGGCACCGGTGGACAGCATGTTCAGCACCAGCTTTTGCGCCGTGCCCGCTTTCAATCTGGAGGAACCCGTAATGACCTCGGGACCCACGACGGGTGCGATGGTAACCGCACAGAGCGGATGCATGCGGCTCTCGGGATTGCAGGTCACGCCCACGGGCACAGCACCGATCTCTGCCGCCTTGGTCAAAGCGCCCAGCACGTACGGCGCACCGCCCGAGGCAGAAAGACCGACCACCACGTCGCCCGCCTGCACGCCGTCGGCCACAAGATCGGCCGCTCCCTGCGCAAAATTATCCTCAGCACCCTCGGACGCGCGGAACATAGCACTCTCGCCACCCGCGATGATACCGCGTACCAGCTCATAATCCACTCCAAAGGTAGGAGGACATTCCGAGGCGTCCAGTACGCCAAGGCGACCCGATGTGCCCGCACCGACGTAGATCAGGTGTCCGCCGCTCTCCAAAGCCTTGGCGATCACATCCACCGCCGCGGCAATATGCTCGGCCTCGGCGGCCACGGCATCCTCCACCACGCGGTTTTCCTCTGCCATCAGCTTGACCATATCAAGCGTGGACAGCTTGTCGATCTCGGTCGTGCGCGCATTCCGCAACTCGGTATTGAGCTTTTGATAGTCGGGACGAACATTACTTACCTGGCTCATAGCTTCTCCTTAATCCTCGGGGATAAATTTCTCAAAAATAATACCCTCACCGCGTTTTGCGGCGGGAACCTCTGCCTGCGCGCGCACCGTCCAGACGTAGGTAGGAGCGCGGAACAGATACTTGCAGATCATAAAGGACGGATTGTGCACGCTGTCCTGTCCGCGAGCAAGAAAATGCGGACGGGCAAGCACGTTGGTCAACAGCGCGGTGATCAGAAAATAGATCAGCTTTTTGACCTTCTTACCTTGGTTGAGATTGCAGAACAGCTGTCCTCTTGCAACATCGGGACGGTTGATCTTGTACCAACGAACCAGCATGGGATTGAAGGATTCGATCAGATAAGGCCCCCGGTAAGCCGACAAAATGGCATCTGCCACCGGACAGAGCGCGGTATTGGGCGATTCACCCTTGAGCTCGACCAGCAGCGGCACGCGGCCGTCCACCAGCTCCAGCAGCTCGGTCAGCAGCGGGATCTTTTCATCCGTTCCCAGCAGTCTGAGCTCGCACAGCTCGGCATAGGTTTTTTGCTCGATCTTTCCCTCCACGCCGCACATGCGGATCAGGGTGTCGTCGTGAAATACCACCACCTGACCGTCGCGTGTCAGATGAATATCAAATTCAATGCCATAGCCCGCATCCACAGCCTTTTTCATGGCAGACAGAGAATTCTCGGGCGACTCTGCGTCCCAAAGGCCTCTGTGGGCAAATTTTTGGCCGTACGCGCTAAGGTCGCGCCGCGGGCCGGGCTTGATCATAAACAGATAGACGGCCGCCATCAAAAGCAGCAGACCGCAGCAAGACAGAATGATCCATACGTAGGGGGGCATAGATTCTCTCCTTTAATTTTTTCTTGTCCACGCCGCGCGCAATACGGCGGCCTGGGTCTTGGCATCCGGCACCTCACCGCGGCAGATGCTCTCTACCAGCTCGTCCAGCGGAATGCGCAAGGGCTCGATAAATTCGTCGTCGTCAAAGTCGGTCTCGCCAAAGGTCAGCTGCTCGGCAAGATACATGTGAATGACCTCGTCGATCAGCGCGGGCGTGGTATACAGCGGGCCAAGATAGGTCAGCTTTCCGCATCTCGCACCCGTCTCCTCGCGAAGCTCGCGCACAGCGGCCTGTGCGGGGTCTTCATCCGGTGCATCCAGCTTGCCCGCGGGAATCTCCAGCACCGTCTTGCGGTGCGCATAGCGGTATTGCTTGACGCACAGCACCTCGCCCTCGTCGGTAATCGGCACAACGCAGACAGCACCGATGTGCTTGCAGTATTCGCGGAATCCGGTCTTTCCGTCCGGCAAAAGAATGTCGTCCTTGTATAAGTGCAGCACCTTGCCGTCAAAAATCAGCTCGCTGTGCAACTCTTTTTCGGTGTAATCCATAGCATACCTCGCACAAAATTTTTCTCTTATCATTATACATGATTGCACAATATTTGTAAAGGGCTTGCGGGAAAGAAAAATTTGTGCTAAAATATATGTAATGTATGATTTGGAGGTTATTATGGACTTTGGTCAGCATACGCGCTCTGTCCCCCTGCTCGGACAAGACGGTCTTGCGCGACTGCAGGGCGCACGCGTCGCCATATTCGGAGTGGGCGGCGTTGGCGGACATCTTTGCGAGGCGTTGGCACGCGCGGGCGTGGGCGAGCTGCATTTATTTGACAAGGACGAGGTATCTCTTACCAACATCAACCGTCAGGCCGTGGCTCTGCATTCCACCGTCGGCAGACCCAAGGTACAGGTCATGCGCGAGCGGATCGCGGATATCAATCCCGATTGTCGCGTGACCACACACGAGGTGTTCTATCTGCCCGAAAATGCAGATCAATACGACCTTGCAGGCTATGACTATATCGCCGACGCCATTGATACGGTCAGCGCCAAGATCGAGCTGATCTGCCGCGCCAAGGCGGCGGGCACACCCATCATTTCCGCTATGGGCGCGGGCAACAAGCTTGATCCCTCTGCCTTCCGCGTGGCTGATCTTGCCAAGACCCAGGGCTGTCCCTTGGCGCGCATCATGCGCCGCGAGCTGGGTGCGCGCGGCATCCGCCATCTCAAGGTCGTTTATTCCGAGGAAAAACCGCGTCCCTCTATGCTGGGCGAGGAGCACGGCAAGCGCACCCCCGCCTCGCTTTCCTTTGTGCCGCCGGTCATGGGCATGATCATGGCAGGTGTGATCGTGCGCGAGATTGCGGGGATCGAGCTATGAATAAAACCACCCGTTTATTTGATTTTTCGGCAGGCAACGCCGCCATTGTCATAGCAGCGTACCTTGTGCTGATCTGCCTTTTCTCAGGGCTGGCAGCCACGGTGCAAAATCCCCTGCCCTATCTTGCGATCACAGCCGTACTGGTGCTGTCCTTCGTAGCGCTGTTCTGGTATTTCTATCGCCGCTCGGTAGAGCTTGGGGAGCATGCGCTGCGCTGTGGCAAGCAGGTCATCCCCCGTGCGCAGGTGGGCTGCGAGGTTTTTTACAACACAAGATACCGCGAGATGACCGTCCGCCTTTACGACAAGACCCGCCCCGACGCGGGCGAGATCCGCGTACAGGCTACCAAGCGCAATCTTGCCAAGCTGCAGGCTTGGTTGGGATATGCACTTGAAATTCCCGAAAAGAATGCCCGAAAGCGAGAGTAACCATGGCAAATCAACCACCCATCAAATGCCCCAAATGCGGCGCGATATTACAAAGCCGCCGCGGCGCATGTCCCCATTGCGGGTATAGCGGCTATATCCCCATGTCGGACGAGGAGATCAAGCGCACCAAGCTGATCTTGTACCCCGTCTTTGCCGTACTGGCCGCAATCGTCATCCTCGCCATCTGGCTTTTGAGTAAATAGCGGTTTTTCGCGTGCGGCTCAACGTAAAAAAAGAGGTTTTCTTTCGAAAACCTCTTTCTTTTTTCAATTTCTTACTCCTGATCCTGGGCGGGAGCCTCAGCGGGAGCCGGAAAATACTTTTATACCCCAAAGTACGCTGCCCGGACAATCATTCATCTCCTCTGCCCGGACGGATCGCCAGTGGTGCGCCATCAATCTTCTTCCGGAGCGCGGTAGGCAAAGCGGAAGTATCTTCCCTGCTCCGGCTTGGAAAGCCGCTCGATCATGGGCTGCACCGACTGAATTCTCTCGTCCGAGCCCGAATCGTAGCGGTAGAACAGCCCATCCTCGGCAGGACCTGCATTGATGAACACGTGACGCGGATAACCGCGATACGGCTCGGGCAGCGCGGGCGGCATATGGTGCGAGTCGCCCTCAAAGATCAGGTCGCCCGGGCGCACCTTGGCAGCGTCGTCAATGCGGATAAAGCCGCTTGCGATCAAAAACTCCTCCAAGTTGGGGGAGAAATACAGCGGCAAGCCCTTGCGCTGCGGCTGATGCTCAACGTATCCCGCCTCATACAGCACCCAGCCGCAAAAGCGATCACAGGAAACGATCTTTTCGGGATTTTCGGAATACTTATCCAGCGCGGGATTCTGATCGGCATCACCGTATTTGTACCCATGCTCGCGCATATAGTCGGCCACGTCCTTGGCGTGATACAGAATATGCGAGGCCATGGCAGACCCTGCAGGCGACCAGACAAAATTCCCCTGCGCATCGCAAACACAGTAGCCGTACACGCGCTTTTCCTCCGCCGCTTTTTTTGCATCCTCTATGGCTTCAAACGCCTCTGCCAATCGGCTCTCGATGCCGTGAAAAGGAATATACAGATAGAACATAAGCACCTCCGAGGTTGATCAATCTTTGCAAATCCAGTATAGCACAACCATAACTGAAAGTCAAGATTGCTTCCGAATCATTGTTTCAGCACGTTCTTGATGATATCCTCTTCTCTTTTTCCTCTTTATCTAACTATCCACCCTTGACAAAGTTCCCCACAAATAGTAAGATAATATTGTAAGGCTTCATCCCTCACCCATAAATCTGACAGGAGGATGCTCAAAGCTTTTGAGCGTTGCAAACATGAAAGTGAAATTACTCTGCGGCATATTGGCTGCGCTGATGCTGCTCCCCCTGGTTGCCTGCAACCCGGGAACCACAACGCCCCCCACCGACACCCAAGCCCCCGATACCACGGACACCGAGCCCGTGCAGGACAGCTCCACCGAGCAGCCCACCGAGCCCGAGCCCGAAACCGAGCCGCCTATTGAAATTGAAGTGCCCGCTTTCGAGGATATCGGACTGATCGAGCAAATTCCGCAAGAGGATAACCGCACCATCCTGCACTATGATTTTGCCAAATATAAATACGGTCAACTGCTGGGCGACAATGCGCTTGTTTTCACCTCCAACAAGGACTACACACTGGACAAGCAAAACGGTCTGACGCTGACCGAGGACGGTTGGAACAGCGTGGGCTTTGCACACACGCTCTGCGAGGAATACACAGCAAAGACGTTCATTACCAACCACGGCGTCCAGAGCAACGTACGCTCTATCATGTTCGGTTGCCGCGTCACACGCGCCAATCACCTTTACATTGACAGCGGCCTGTGGTTCACCTTCTCTGAAAACGCAGTTTATGCCACAGTCAAGAATGGCTTTACCGCACTGGTTGGCGATAGTTTCAGCTTTAATGCCAAGGACGGCATTGAGGTCACCCTTCACGATGACGGCACCAACATTGAATGCCTGGTAAACGGTGAGCTGGTTGCCAAGGCCGTTCTTGAGGAAACCTGCCTTGTAGTCTACGATGCCGCAGGTACGGAGATCGGACGCACGCCCGACCTTGAGCGCATTGCGCACGGAGATACCTGGGGCAACGTCCGCACCATGTCCCACTTCGCCAATTCCGTTACAAAATCCATGAGCTTGGAAACAGGCACCATGATTCCTTACACGCCGAACGATACCGTCACCGAGCTCAGAGAGGGCTACTCCTATCTGCTTTGTGACAAGACCCAGATCAAAGCTGCATATCCCATTACCATGCAAGAAGGCATGACCCTGCTGGATGCGCATGCCGCCGCTACCCTCTTTGGCTTTACCTGCACGGTATCCGAGGACGGCAACACGGCAACGCTGACCCGCGGCAATGCCACGCTGACCTTTACAGCCGGCTCTGCCAAGGTAGATTTCAACGGTACTGCCTACGACTGCCCCACCACGGTTTCCCGCAAGGGCGCCATTCTGATCTGCGCGGATTTCCTGGCGCGCTGGATGGGCTACACCGTTACCCCCAACGGCACCTCCACTTACATCACCGCAACCGCAGAAGCGCTGACAGATGAGCGCAAGCAAGCCCTTGCAGACCGCTATCAGCTTTACGCGGACGTGATCTATAATTACGACGACGTGGAAATTGAGCAGACCGGCGTTGGCGCTTACGAGGCAACCCCCTACGAGGACCGCCTGGTAGGTATTGCCTACTCCACCTGGCTTTGCACCAAAATCATTACCTGGGGCGAGAGCACCTGGGACACTCCCCTTTACGGCAACTACTTCTCCGATAACCGCGAAATGATTGCCAAGCACGCAGAGCTTTTGCGCGACGCGGGCGTGGACTTCATTTTTATCGACTGGACCAACAACACCACCTACGACCCCGAGACCATGAGAGAATCACGTTCGGATTTCCGCATGATCGAGGAAGCAACAGAGCTGGTCTTTGAAATTTTCTCCACCATTGAAGGCGCTCCTAAGATCTGCATCTTTGCAGGCCCCGGACACTCGGGAATCGAAAACGTCAACAACGGCAATCACCAGAAAAAAGTGGATCAGATCTACACCTCCTTTGTGGAAAAGTATCCCGATCAGTATTTCTATTACGAGGGAAAGCCCTTGCTTATGTGCTACGGTGCTACCCCCAACCAGTATGGCGCACGCCCCAAGTGGACGGATGACCGCTTTACAATCCGTTGGGCAACCGGCTACGTCGGTCAGCAATCCGCGCTGATCAACCAAAAAACCATGGTTACACGTAATCAATGGTGGAGCTGGGAGGAGCGCGGTCTGCAGCCTTATTCCGTTCTGGACGGTCGTGTGGAATGCGTGACCTGTACCGCGGCCAGCCGCGCGCAGGGCTCCGAGGGTGACGAAAACTACATCCCCGCATACGGCAGAGAAAACGGCACTACGCTCAAAAAGCAATTCCAGCGCGCCAACGATCTGGGCGCAGGTATGGTCATCCTGATCTCCTGGAACGAATGGACTAAGGGCGAGCAGCCCTCCCCCGAGGTTTCCAAGGACCTGGAGCCTTCCGTGATCCACGGCACCTTCTACTATGACCTGCTTTGTGAGCAGATCAAAAAGTTCAAGGGACAAATCAATCCCGAAGCAACAGAATAAAGAAACGGAGAATCATGATGAAAGACCGATTCAGCTCCGTCCTGCCCATCGGAGTAGGACTTTATGAAAAAACACCTGCAGATCAGCGCAAGGTTGGCATTGCCTACACAACCTGGCATTGCGACCTTCTTCCCGGTTGGGGAGCAAAAACGTGGGATCTCCCTTTGGACGGGCCCTATAATTCCGACGACCGTGACGTGATCTACAAGCACGCCATCCTGCTGCGTGACGCAGGCGTGGATTTCATCTTTGTAGACTGGACAAACAACACCTGCTACGATCCCGTCAAGCAGCGTGACTCCTTGCCCACCTTCCGCATGATCGAGGAGGCGACCGACGTGCTCTTTGAGGTATGGTCAAAGATCGAGGGCGCACCCAAGATCTGCATCTTCGCAGGCCCCGGACACAGCATGCCCGAAAACCTGGAGAACGGCAATCACCAAAAAAAGGTGGATCAGATCTGGCGCGATTACGTAGCAAAATATCCCGATCTCTACTACAATTACGACGGCAAGCCCCTCTTGATGTGCTACGGTGCTACCCCTAACTTCTACGGTGCCGATCCCAAATGGACGGACGATCGCTTTACCGTGCGTTGGGTGACCGGCTACGTTGGCCAGCAGGACGACCTTTTCGATGAGCAAACCATGCGCTCCTATCACTTCTGGAGCTGGGAGGAACGTGCCACCCAGACCTACACGGTTAAGGACGGTCGAGTCGAATGTATTTCGGTCACTGCTTCCAGCCGCGCACAGGGCAAGGAGGGCGACCGTGGCTACATCCCCGCTCGCGGCAGAAGAAACGGTGAAACCTTCAAGGAGCAATTCGGACGCGCATGTGATCTTGGCGCAGGCATGGTGCTGCTGATCTCCTGGAACGAATGGACCAAGAGCGAGCAGCTTTCGGTTGAAATCTCCAAGGACCTCGAGCCTTCGCAGATCCACGGCACCTTCTATTACGACCTGCTGTGCGAGCAGATCAAAAAGTACAAGGAACAAAACTAAAACAAAAAAAAGGACACATCACAAGGGCAAAGCCCACGTGATGTGTCCATTTTTTGTGATTCAATTTCGCCCGAGCTTATTCTTAGCTCTTCGTATCCTTTGCAAACGGCGCGTATTTTTCAACAATATCGACAAACCACTGCTCATTCCGTATGCTGCCAAAGCTCTCTATCTTGCAAACATCGCCTAACCGACACTGCA
This sequence comes from Eubacteriales bacterium, assembly GCA_045603085.1. Lineage (GTDB taxonomy): Bacteria > Bacillota > Clostridia > Oscillospirales > CAG-272 > SVQP01. The sequence goes on from JAZULL010000136.1 coordinate 21,038, forward strand.
CATCGTTGCATTCATACCCCGAATTCACTCTTGATCTTTCAAATTCGCAGTCCTTTACAAGAAAAGAGGTATGAACGGTCTTCTCGGGAAGCTCGTCATAGGCTTTTGCATGTGCAAAGCTCAGGTCAAGATATTTGGCGCAAAGCTCGTAATCCTCTTCGCAGCAATAACGGGATGCCATAGAAAGATACGCCTCGGACAAATGATAATGTGAAAAGCCGTAATCCCCCTCGTCATAAATCATTTTGATAAAATCAACCGCCTTTTTATAGATGCGGATGGCTTCTTGATTGGTCGGGGCATAATTTGCGCAATTTCTGATCTTTACGTATACGTCTTCGCTGATTCCGTGAAGCTCCTCTCGCGCATATTTCCACCAGTTTTCACTGCCTCTTTTGTAAAGCTCTCTCATTTCTCCGACCTGCAGTGCAGTAGGCAAAAGCTTGATATATTCAATGGCTTTTTTCTCGTCACCGCTAAGCCCGTAAATGCCGCTGAGTAAGCTGATGGCATCGTATCTGATCTGTTCGTCAAAGCTCTCCTTGAGTATACGCTCACACAGCATAATCAGCTCTTCCATGTGAGGCACCTTGGGGTGATCCGGCGTAAATTTGCCCTTTTCCTGCAGATCCCAATACTTTTCCCAGAAATAAGGGTCATAGTAAAGCATCCAAATATACTTTTGCAAAATTTTTTCATCGTTCGGATATGCATGGTATGCCCTGCAGATAAAATCAAACTTCTCCTTTTCCTTGCCGAGATTCGAAAGCCTGTCATACTCGGCTATGATCTCGTCGATCTTTGCTTGCTTTTTGGCAAGATCCACTCCTAAAAGCTCGTCGGTGGACACATTGAAAAAATTAGCAAGGATCGGAAACATGGTGATATCGGGTAATGAAGCATTGGTTTCCCACTTGGAGATGGTCTGATACGACACGTTCAGCCTTTCCGCAAGCTCTTCTTGTGTTAAATTCATTTTTCTGCGCAATGCTTTGATTCTGTTACCAAAATTCTTCATGGTATTCCTCCATTGAAATGAATTCCTCGAGGTTGATTTTATTATACCACATTTTTCGGAATTGTACAGATAAGGCTGCGAGAATATTACTCAACCAGCATTAGAATTTTCGCATGCGACGCACAATGATTCTCTTTTGACTATAACTATAAAAAACGGACACGTCACAAGGGATTTTCCCAAATGACGTGTCCGTTTTTTTATGAAAGTTTTTGCGGAGCTTTTTCAGGGAAAGCGACCGTAATCCTTCTTACTTGCAAGCTTCCTCAATAGCAACAGCCACAGCAACAGTCATACCAACCATGGGGTTGTTACCTGCGCCGATGAGACCCATCATTTCGACGTGAGCGGGAACGGAGGAGGAGCCTGCGAACTGAGCGTCGCCGTGCATTCTACCCATAGTATCGGTCATGCCGTAGGAAGCGGGGCCTGCAGCCATGTTATCGGGGTGCAGAGTTCTACCTGTACCGCCGCCGGATGCTACGGAGAAGTACTTCACGCCATTCTCGTTACACCACTTCTTGTAGGTACCTGCAACGGGGTGCTGGAATCTGGTGGGGTTAGTGGAGTTACCGGTGATGGAAACGCCGACGTTCTCCAGTCTCATGATTGCAACGCCTTCCGGAACGCTGTCGGAGCCGTAGCACTTAACCTTTGCTCTGTCGCCGGTGGAGTATGCGGTTTCCTTAACAACGTGAACTTCCTCGGTGTAAGGATCAAACTGGGTCTGAACGTAGGTAAAGCCGTTGATTCTGGAAATGATCATAGCGGCATCCTTGCCAAGGCCGTTCAGGATTACGCGCAGGGGCTTGGTTCTTACCTTGTTTGCATTCAGAGCGATCTTGATTGCGCCTTCAGCAGCTGCGAAGGACTCGTGGCCTGCCAAGAAGCAGAAGCACTCGGTCTCCTCGGAGAGCAGCATCTTACCCAGGTTACCGTGGCCAAGACCAACCTTACGGTTCTCAGCAACAGAGCCGGGGATGCAGAAGGACTGCAGACCGATACCGATAGCGGCAGCAGCGTCAGCGGCCTTGGTGCAGCCCATCTTGATTGCGATTGCTGCGCCAACGGTGTATGCCCACTTTGCATTCTCAAATGCGATGGGCTGGGTTTCTTCTACGATCTTGTAGGGGTTGATGCCCTTTGCGTCGCAGATTTCCTTGCATTCGTCGATGGAGGAAATTCCATACTGATTCAGTACGCCGAGGATCTTGGCCTCGCGTCTTTCATAACCTTCAAAATGTGCCATTACGATATTCCTCCTTCAATTATTCCTTGCGGGGGTCGATGTACTTGACGGCATCAGCAAATCTGCCGTAGGTACCCATCGACTTTGCATACGCTTCATTGGGCTCCATGCCCTTCTTGATGAAGTCGGTCATCTTACCAAGAGAAACAAACTCATAGCCGATTACCTGATCGTTTTCGTCCAGAGCCATTCTGGTGCAGTAGCCCTCGGTCATCTCGAGGTAACGAACACCCTTAGCCTTGGTGCCGTACATGGTGCCAACCATACTTCTCTCGCCCTTACCCAGATCTTCCATACCTGCGCCGATTACAAGGCCGCCCTCGGAGAATGCGGACTGGCTGCGACCGTAAACGATCTGCAAAAACAGCTCTCTCATAGCGGTGTTGATAGCGTCGCAAACAAGGTCGGTGTTCAGAGCCTCAAGCAGGGTCTTGCCGGGCAGGATCTCTGCAGCCATTGCTGCGGAGTGGGTCATACCGGAGCAACCGATGGTCTCAACGAGAGCTTCCTCGATGATACCGTTCTTAACGTTCAGGGACAGCTTGCATGCGCCCTGCTGGGGTGCACACCAGCCCACACCGTGGGTGTATGCGGAAATGTCGGTAATCTGCTTTGCCTGAACCCACTTGCCCTCTTCGGGAATGGGAGCAGGACCGTGATCAGGGCCCTTAGCGACCTTGCACATGTGCTGCACTTCAAGGCTCATTGCATATTCGCAGTTGTTTTCAATGCTCATGATTGTTTATCTCCTTATTTAAATTTTTACTTAAACTTCCGCTAAAACCTCGATCAGAGGAGTAACGGTTTCAAGATACTTCTGCGCGATCAGGCAAGCGCCGTCCTCGGTGGGATGCACGCCGTCGGCGGCATACACGGTCTTATCCTCTGCACCGTCTGCAAGGAAGACCTCATGCATGGGAAGATATGCATCTGCATACTTCTCTGCCAGAGCGGCCACGATCTCCTGCTTCTCGGCAAGCTCGGCTTTAAGCTCCTGCTTGTCGGGCACGTCGATCAAAAACGGCTGAATGATCATGATCTTCGCATCGGTTTTTTGCTTGATCTCTTCAAGCAGCGTGGTGTAATTATTCTCGAATGCCTCGTTTGAGGTATAGATGCCCGAGAATGCATAATGATGCCACACATCATTGATGCCAATCATAATAGAAACTATATCGGGTTGTATTTCAATGAAATCACTTTGCATTCTTGCGACGAGGTCTTCAGTACGGTTACCGCTGATTCCTAAGTTGGTAAATGCAAAATCAATATCAGGAAACGCGTCCGCAAGCATTGCAGATGCATACTTGGGGTATCCAAAGCCCATGTCGGAGGACTGACTTCGGTCTCGACCCGCGTCGGTTACGCTATCCCCTTGAAACAAAATCTTCATAATCTCTTATTTGTTCCTCTCAGTCTACGATCTCGCCGTAAATCTCGCCGAATGCGCAAGCAGCGTTGCACTCGTCGGTATCGATGTGCATAGCCAGAGCGAACTTGTCGCTGACGCGGCAAACAACGTCGTCAAAGATCAGAGAGCGTGCGGAGTTGATACGCACCTTAACGACCTGGCCGTTGGTTACGCCAAGTGCTTCTGCTTCCTCGGGACGCATGTGAATGTGTCTCTTTGCGATGATGACACCGCTGTCGATTTCCAGCTCACCGCAAGGGCCGACCAGCTTGATACCGGGGGTGTTTGCAACGTCGCCGCTCTCGCGTACGGGCACGCTGGCAAGACCGAGTGCACGTGCATCGGAGAAGGACAGCTCTACCTGGTTAGCAGGACGGGTGGGACCCAGAACGCTGACGGCCAGAGAGCCCTTAGGGCCGACAAGGGTGATCTTTGCGTTGCCGGTTGCGAACTGGCCGGGCTGGCTGAGCATCTTCTTTACGGTCAGCTCCGCGCCTGCACCATACAGTACTTCAACGGCTTCCTTGGTCAAGTGGATGTGTCTGGCAGAGGTTTCAACCAGAATTTTGTTTTCCATAATGACTTCTCCTTATGTATTTAAATTTTAATTTTGCAAAAAAACCGGATTTCTCCATTATCATCCTACATTATATCACAAACAGACAAAATTGTAAATAGAATTTTTGAATAATTGCTTATGCATATCATGATATTTTTCGGGCATACTGTCAATATCTACTGTAAAAGGAGCGCGTTATGAACAAAAAGGACGAGCTGCAGGACAAGCAGGGCGAGATATACGACAACATAAAAGAGTGTGGTGGCGTGGCGACCAAGGGTGCGGGCGAGACCATACACTGTCTTTCTATCGTGGGGCAGATCGAGGGGCACTATATTTTGCCGGACGGTCAGAAATCCACCAAATACGAGCATCTCATTCCCCTGCTGGTATCGATCGAGCAGGACACGGAAACCGACGGACTTTTGATCCTTCTCAACACCATGGGCGGTGACGTAGAGGCGGGACTGGCGATTGCCGAGGTGATCGCGTCCATGACCAAGCCGACGGCATCGGTAGTATTGGGCGGCGGACATTCTATCGGTGTCCCCTTGGCGGTGGCGGCCAAGCGGTCGTTTATCGTACCCAGCGCGACTATGACCATTCACCCCGTACGCGTCAACGGTCTTGTGGTAGGTGCACCGCAGACCTACACCTATTTTTCACAGATGCAAAAGCGCATCATCAATTTCATCTGCGACCATTCAAGAGCCAATGCCGATCAGATCAACGAGCTGATGATGCGACCCGACATGATCGCCACCGACGTGGGCTCGGTCATCGAGGGACGCGAGGCGGTGGAATACGGCCTGATCGATGCAGTGGGCGGGATCGATACCGCGTTGAACGATCTGCGCAAGCAGATCCGACATAAGAGAAAGAAGAAATAAAAAGAACAACGACCCTTGCCGCAGCAAGGGTCGTTGTTGTGTTAATTTGTTCCTTTACAGCTTCCGCAGTTGGTATATCCCTGACCGAACAAGGCCTCTACCTCCTCCTCGGTGCCTACAAAATCCACACGGTTATTTTGCGAAATGGTGGCGACGCTGGAGCAGGTCGTCTTGTGGATCTTCTTAGAGTTCTTATTGAGCACGTAGCGCAAGAGTCCATCGTCGGGAGTAGCCTCGGTGGTGGGAGCCTCGGTGGTGCCACCGTCGGCCTCCAGATAATTCTCGCCGGTAGCATAATCAATATAAATTCCGGGCTGAACGTTATACATATACACGTTGAAGCATACGCCCTCGCCGTCGTCCTCAACCGACCACGCCTCCATGACAGCGCCGTCGGCAACCAGATTGTTTCCCTTGAAAATGGGGGTCACGCGGTACATGACGTGATTGCCGGTCTCCTTGATATAGTCCGCGATCATGTTCTCAAACGGGATCATGTTCTCGTTGAAATATCTCGTACCCGTGATCAGATTACTCGCATTGGCATCCTCACCCGTCAGCTGCCAGCCGATCAGGTGGCAACGGTTATACAGATTACCGCCGTTGACGCAGGAATACACATTCTGTACCCAACCCGTGGGCTTGATTGAGCTGATATTTCCTCTGTCCCCCGTCGGCATGAGATCCTTGCCGCAGCATGCCATGACCGTCGTGCATCTGCCAAGCGCGTCCAACTCACCGTAGGTCTCATACGAGGAAGTCACCTTCTCCGACTCGGTAAACCAAGGGGTATTGCCGCCCAGCGCATAATAGGGATTGCCGCTGTATGCGGGAACGCTTGAGAGATCAAATCCGTCCTCTGCGGGCTGCGTGGTGGTCTCCTCAAAGGTTGTTTCGGACTCGGATTCTGTCGTGGTGCCGTCAACCGTGGTATCGGTGGACGGATCGGTAGGCTGTTCGGTCGGCTCTTCGGTCGGATCTTCCGTCGGCTCTTCCGTGCTGCCGTCATCCGAGGGCGCGTCGGTGGCGTCGTCCACGGTGGTGACCTGCGTTGTGGGATCATCAAGATCGGGCGCGGTGGTGTCAGCGCCTACGCCGCTATTATCACATGCCGAGACGCACAGCACAAGTGCCAGCAAAAGCGCCGCCAATGCGCGCGTCAGCATTTTCTTTCCAAGCAATTTCTTCAGATCAAGCATCATTCAACCTCCTTTTTATACAGTTCCTCGGTTATTTTTTCGTGTGAATACCCCGCAAAATCCTCGCTGTGACACAGCGAAAATCCTGCAGCTGCGAGGTCGCAGTCAAATTTGCGGTCGGCAGGATACAGCCTGTTCCATCGGTAGAGATACACCTTCTCGGCTCTATTCAGGCTCACCTCGCCGTCCTCGGCAAAGTAATACTCCCCCGCCCCCGCTTCCAGCCACGGCGCGTCGCTGACACAAATGCGCGCACCCTCTTCAAACTGTCTTGCGGTGTACGGCGTGACCCACAGCTTTGCGTCCCCTGCCAGCTCCGAAAGACGTGCGCGGAGCACTCTGTCCTGACTTTGTCTGCGGTGGTTGAACATCATACCGCCCGCGTCGTCAATGCAAACGATCAAAATCATGCGGTCACCTCCTTCTCTTCTCCATTGTACCATAAAATCGAACACCGTGCAAGACGTACGTCCAAAATTCTTGCTAAACCTGCCGTGACATGATATAATAAAAGAAAAACACCGGAGGAAAATCCATGATATACAACAAATTGGTTCGCGACCGCATTCCCGAGATCATTGAATCCAAGGGTGGCACTTACACGACGCGCATTCTCTCGGATGAGGAATACGCGCAAAAGCTCGACCAAAAGCTTGGCGAGGAGCTCGCCGAATACCTTGCCTCGCACGACCCCGAGGAGCTGGCAGATCTGCTTGAGGTCATCTATGCCTGCGGCGCGCGCCAAGGGTACTCCCCTGCCGATCTTGAGCGCATCCGCGCCGACAAGGCCGCGGCGCGCGGGGGATTTGAAAAGAAGATCTTGCTGATCGAATCCTCGGATAAAAAATAATTTTCCGAAACCTACCTCACATTTCAAAAAATCACCGACTATATAACCGAAAGCATTGATCAAGCGCTTTGGAGAAGCTTATGAAAAAACAAGAATTGCTGAATATGATCGACGAGTCGCTGCTGGACAAGCTGTACGGCTACTGCTATCCGCGCACTCGCGACAGCTATGCCGCCGAGGAGCTTTGCTCGGATATCGTATACGCCATCGTCAAGGCTGCCAACCGCGAGGGCGAGATCGGTGAGCCCTACGCCTTTATATGGCGCGTGGCGCGCAACGTGTACGCCGACTACTGCCAGAAGCGCAGCCAAGAGAGCGCATACGGCTACGTGGGTGACCCCGACGGCGCGCTTGCAACCATTGCCTCGGACGAGAACGGCGACAGCAACGCGTACGTGCAGCTTTTGCCCGACGTTTACCGCCGCATTGCCTATCTGACCCGCGCTTACCGCGAGGTCATGATCGCCTTTTATCTGGATGGTAAGTCGATCGCCGAGATCGCCCGGGAACAGGGCGTGCGCGAGGACACGGTGCGTCAGCGGTTGTATTCAGCGCGAAAGAAATTGAAAGATGAGGTAGAAAACATGACACAGACTAACAAACCAGTTGCATTGGGCAATATTGACTATGACATAATTGGAACAGGCGACCCTTCCTGGGGAGATCCGCGCGATGGCTTTGAGCGCCAGCTTTCCACGCACGTCCTGCACCTTTGCCACCGCTCCCCCAAGACCGCATCCGAGATTGCGGCCGAGCTGAACGTTCCCACGTTGTATATTGAGCAGGAGCTGGAAATTCTTGCGCGCGGTCAAAACGGTCAGTACGGTCTCTTGCGCCGCCTGGATAACGGCAGATACGGCGTCAATATCGTGCTGTTTGACAAACAGACCATGGAAAAGGCCATTGCCCTTTACGAGCAGCAGCTGCCCATGGTGGCAGACGTGATTGCCGATTTTATTGAAAAGCACAAGGACGAATATCTCGCGTTCCCCTACTTAAACAAAGAGGTAGATCTCAATCTCATCCTTTGGCAGCAGATCCATTGTATGGCACACCAGCTTGAAGTTCAAGTGAGAAACATTCTGGGCACCAAGTATTTTGCAGATGCAGTTGACCCTGCCCCCGACCGCCCCTTCAGCGTGTATGGCTTTGAAAGCCTGGGCAAGTACTTTGGATGCGGTCTGGACGGCACCGCATCCCGCGACGTTTGCGGCTATTCCTGTGTTGGTATAGTCAATATTTACATTTCCCGCATTCAGCCTCATTTCCGCTGCGGTCACAACATCTCGCAGGATCCCATGCTGCTCATGGCCATCCGCGCTATTGAGGGCTTGGCTGTAGACAGCTTGACCGAGAACGAAAAGGAGATTGCCGCAAAGGCCATCGAGCAAGGACTTTTGATGCGCAAGGGTGATGTACTGTACACCAAGATTCTTGTCAGCGAGCGCAAGGATAACCAAGATAACAGTCGTCTTTACAGCACGACCATCAAGCTGGGCAACGGCTACTTTGACAAAGTTGCCGAGTCTATTGCTAAAGAGCTCGCGGCTCTGATCAGGGGCGCTCTGCCCGATTACCTGATCGGTGAGTGGTTTTTCGCCAACAGCTTGGCAGGACTTCCCATGGTGGACGCCTTGGTCGAGGCTTTGATCGCACGCGACATACTCACCCCGCCCGCAGACGGCATCGGCGCAGAAGGCTGCTGGATGGAAGTGGAAAAATAATCCACTTCGCACAAAACAAACACAAAGCCCCGCAGGCACATCCTGCGGGGCTTAATTGTGCAATCAGTCAAGTCCGAGCAGCTCGGCCGCAGTACGCTTGCCGCTCTCCATGTCCTCGTAAAAGCGTGCGAAGAAGGTGTCGGCGTCCTCACCCGTAGGCGAGGTGCGGATCATGCAAGCATGCTTTTGCAAGAGCGGAATACAACAGCCGTCACCAAAAAGCAAATGCTCTAAGAGAATGATGCCGTTGACATCAAGCGCCTGCTCCAAGCGACCGGTAAAGCTTCTGTCCTGCGCGGTGGCGATGGCAAAGCCATCGGGATGATTGTGGGTAACGATCACGGCGGAGGCGTTTTTGAGCAGGGCGCGCCTGGAAACGGTACGCGCGATGGGTCGCGCCTCGTTGATAGTGCCGTCACATACGTGAAAGAAATCGATCAGACGCATGCCGTTGTCAAACATCATAGCATATACGCGCTCCACACCAAGCCCGACGTAATACGGTTCAACGTACTTCCTTGCCTTCAGGCAGGTGTCAAACACCGGCGTCTGCGGTTTGTTTTCAATGGCGCAACGGCGATAAAGCGCGCCTGCAATGCTCAGCAGCATTGCCGTCTTGGGGCCTACGCCCTCGGTCAGACAAAGCTCGTCCACCTCGGAGCTCAACACGCCCGAAAGACCTCGTCTTTCTTCCAAAAGTGCATGCGCTGTACCGTTGGTATCTCCTCTTTGATTGGTGTAATATAAAAGCATTTCTAAAAGCTCATGCGTTGCAAAGCCATCAGGCCCTTCGGCCAGATAGCGCTGACGCATGCGTTCCCTATGTTTTTCATGTACTCCGGATGTCATAGTTTCTCGTCCTTCATTAAATGTTTTTTCAGCCCTGCGAGAATATCCCGCAGGGCTATTTGATTTGTTTTACCCCAGAATCCGCTTTCTGCCAAAGATCATCCAGCCGATCGAAACAGCCGAAGCAATGCCGATCGGAATAAAGATCAAATACAGCGCAGGAGTGGCTCCCGGCATAGGCACAGCGTCTGTATCGGTTTCGGTTTCGGTTTCGGTCTCGGTTTCGGTTTCACTTTCGGGCGGCTGCGGAAGTGCCTCGATGATCTCCTCGCGCAGCGTTTCGCCGCACGTCGTACACGCGGTGTGCTTGCTGCCCGCAACCCCGATCTGCGGCTCTGCATCCACGATCCAATCGCCCTCGGTGTGGCCCGGCGCATCGACGTAGGTGTCAACAAACTCGTCGCCGCAATGGCAGATGTGGGTGGTGTAGCCCTGCTCGGTGCAGGTCGGCGCGGTCACGGTAGCCTTGTGGTCGTGACCGTCAGCCTCAATGGCCTTGGTCTCAAAATGATCGCATCGGTTGCAATCTCTTCTCTGCTCGCCCTCGGTCGTGCAGGTGGGTGCAACGGTTTCGCCCCATTCGCCATAGCTATGACCCAACGCGTCAACGTAGGTGTCAACGTAACTATCGCCGCAATGGCAGATGTGGGTGGTGTAGCCCTGCTCGGTGCAGGTGGGCGCAGTTACAACGGATTGGTGATCATGGCCGTTGGCCTCGATGACCTCGGTCTCGTAATGATCGCATCGGTCGCAATCTCTTCTCTGCTCGCCCTCGGTCGTGCAGGTGGGCTCGGTGGTTACAACCCATTCACCAAAGCTGTGACCAAGCGCATCGACGTAGGTGTCGACGTACTCGTCGCCGCAATGGCAGATGTGGGTGGTGTAGCCCTGCTCGGTGCAGGTCGGCGCAGTTACAACGGATTGGTGATCATGGCCGTTGGCCTCGATGACCTCGGTCTCGTAATGATCGCATCGGTTGCAATCTCTTCTCTGCTCGCCCTCGGTGGTGCAAGTGGGCTTGGTGGTCACTTGCCACTCACCCATATCGTGACCAAGTGCAGCCACCTTGTCGGCCGCGTAGCTGTCGCCGCAATGGCAGGTGTAGGTTGTGTAGCCCTCGGCCGTGCAGGTGGGGGCGGTGACTACAGATTTGTAATCGTGACCCGTTGCCTTGATGGCCTCGGTGACGAAGTGGTCACAGCGCGTGCAATCTCTTCTCTGCTCGCCGTCCGTGGTGCAAGTGGGATCAAGCGTTACGATCCACTCACCCATGTCGTGACCAAGCGCGGCCACCTTGTCGACCACGTACTCGTCGCCACAATGGCAAGTGTAAGTCGTGTAGCCCTCTGCCGTGCAGGTGGGCGGGGTAATCACAGATTTGTAATCGTGCCCGGTTGTCTTGATTGCCTCGGTGACGAAATGGTCACATCTTGTGCAATCACTTCTCTGCTCACCCTCGGTGGTGCAGGTAGGCTTGGCAGTCACTTGCCACTCGCCCATGTCGTGGTCAAGTGCGGCCACCTTGTCGCCCACATAGCTGTCACCGCAATGGCAGGTATGAGTGGTATAACCCTCTGCCGTGCAAGTGGGGGCGGTGACTACAGATTCGTAATCGTGCCCGGTTGCCTCGATGGCTTCAGTTTCGAAGTGATCGCAACGTGTGCAATCTCTTCTCTGCTCGCCGTCCGTGGTGCAGGTGGGATCAAGCGTTACGATCCACTCACCCATATCGTGACCAAGTGTGGCCACCTTGTCTGCCACGTAGCTGTCACCGCAATGGCAGGTATAGGTTGTGTAGCCCTCTGCCGTGCAGGTCGGGGCGGTTACGGTTGTCTTGTGGTCATGGCCGACCGCCTCGACAGCCTCGGTCTCAAAGTGATCGCAACGACTGCAATCTCTTCTCTGCTCACCGTCCGCGGTACATGTGAGCTTGGTGGTCACTTGCCACTCGCCCATGTCGTGACCAAGTGCGGCCACCTTGTCGGCCACGTATTCGTCACCGCAATGGCAGGTGTAAGTCGTGTAGCCCTCGGCCGTGCAGGTCGGCGGTGTGATCACGGATTCGTAATCATGCCCTGTCGCCGCAATCGTTTCTGTGACAAAGTGGTCACAGCGTGTGCAATCACTTCTCTGCTCGCCGTCCGCGGTGCAAGTGGGATCAAGCGTTACGATCCACTCACCCATGTCGTGACCAAGCGCGGCCACCTTGTCGGCCACGTAGCTGTCGCCGCAATGGCAAGTGTAAGTCGTGTAACCCTCTGCCGTGCAAGTGGGCGGGGTAATCACGGATTCGTAATCATGGCCGGTTGCCTTGATGGCCTCGGTCTCAAAGTGATCGCATCGGTCGCAATCTCTTCTCTGCTCGCCCTCGGCGGTGCAAGTGGGCTTGGTAGTCACTTGCCACTCGCCCATATCGTGACCAAGCGCGGCCACAATCTCTTGTGCGACAAGCACTTCTCCGCAAACTGCGCAATGCTTACCCTCGGTCAAGCCCGTGGTCGTGCACGTGGGCGCAACCGCGGGATCGACCCATTCACAATGCTCCTCGTGCTGCTCAAAGCGGCTGAAGAACAAATATGCCTGATACTGCGATTCCTTGATTGTGATTTCACGATCAACGCCCTGCACGGTATACTCTGCGCCATTCGTCCACGCATTGTGGCCACCGGTCTCAAACGTATAAAGCGTTACGTCCTGTCCGCTTCGCTTGAGCATTTCCACAAAATACTTACTGTATCTGTACGAAACAGTCGCATCGTCCAGATTGTGGAAGATCATCAAGGGATTGGGGTGCGTTGCGGTCAGCCCGTCGTAAATCGCCTGCTCCTGCGCATCCATAGCCGTTGCAGAATTCGGGATCACGTCAAAGACCGTGGTCGGGTCACCCGCTACAATATTGTTCAAGATGGGCGAATATGCAAGGATCTTATCCAGATTCTGCTCAAAATACGCAATTTCTGCGCTTGAAGGATACTTTGCATTGGTAAACGTGGGAGCGACGCCCGTAAAGCTAAAGTAACGTGCGATACGGCTTCTTTGATAAGAAGGCGTTGTCCAAGGATTGCAATACGCCTGCTTGAACAGATCAATGACAGGACAATAGCCAACCTGCGCAATAACGGGAAATTCTTCGCTCTGCGCAATCTGGAAGGACGAGAGTCCACCCATGGAAGAACCGATCAGGAAAATGCCGTCCTGCTTGAGGTTGAAGTTTTCCATGACGTATTGATATCCTGCCCGATAGCAATCCAGTACCACGGGATTGCCGTAATGCAGCGCGCTGTTATCCGTACTCAATTCGGGCGGGCATGCAAACATATCCATGACGGCATAACCCAAATCGGTCCAGAAGGAGTAATTGGTATTTTTCCATGCATTGGATTGATAGCTTGCCAATTCAGCGCCCGCACCGTGACAAACGATGATGAGTCTTACGGGCTCACCGTAAGGATCGTAGTTGGTCGGCAACTGAATATAACCGTAATCAGTTCCCTTTTCATAGCCGTCGGGATCACCCTTTGCAGGTGCAATATTGACGTCCACGGAAAAGGCATGACAGCCGGTTGCGGGTCGCAGCATGTAGGGGGGCTGCTCCGCCTCTTGCAGATCTACTCCTGCAAATTCAAGATATTCAAAGGGCGGGAATCCGTTGTTCTGCGCGATCTGATCGTACAGATAGCCGTATCTGAATACGGTGGCGTCTGTGGGTACGTCAAGCGTGATCCATTGTCCGCCCACGCTTTGGTCGCAATGACCCGAGACAAACGCACCCTCGTTGAGGAATGCGCTGCCCCAAGCACCGTAGGTCTTGAAGGTCAGTACGTGCACCTGCTCTGCATTTTTCGGAATGCGGATATCGGTATACCAATTGTTGGTAAAGGAGGTATTGAGCTTACCCGTTGCAGAATCAACGCCGCCTTGGTGTTGAATCATATCATCGACCGTTACGCGGATCATGTCACATTCGCAAACGGTGCACTTACCGTCTGCATACGTGTGCCAGGTAACGGCAACGTGATCTGCCTCGTACTCGTCACCGCACGCGGTGCAGGTATAGACCGTCCAGCCGCCATGCTCGCAGGATGCGGGGATGGTGACGGACGAATAATTGTGTCCGATGGCTGCTACGTAAGAATCCACGTAAGAGTCACCGCATGCGCAGGTGTGGGTGGTGTAGCCCTCAGCCGTGCAGGTGGGCGGGGTGACCGCCATCTCGTACTGATGCGCATCGACCACACAATTCACGCTTACGGTCAGGAACGTATATCCAAAGCGGATAGTTGCATCGCAAGCAAAGCTTTCTCCTGCTTCAGGATTTACTCCATCGGCAAGTATGACGCTCTCAATGGCAAAATCTGCGGGCAGAGACGCCAGCATTGCTGCCTTGATGGCCTCGTTGCTTGCCTGGCAAGGCACTTTCACGGAAATTTCGGACAATGTCTTGCTTGCAGCTTCAGTAGGATCCTCGGTGTACCCTTCAATTTCTGTCACCGCAAGACTTCCATCCTTCCAGGAATTCACCGCTGCATGCACAGCCTTTTGCGCAATCACAGAATATTCCTTGGGAAGCTTGCCAACCGATTCGGTCACACGAATATCGGGCAGAACGTATCCGTCTGCTCTCATGCTTGTCGGAATCATCGTCTCTGCAAAGGTCAAGCCTGCGATATAGCGTCCAATGTTGAAGGAAACATGTCCACCGTCACGTTGCAGGCCTATCTGCGCATCGGTTTGCAAGTTAAGATTCTTATCATCATATGCTGTGGGATTATAAGAAAGCAATGCCAGATACGTTGTTCTTGCATTCTGAATGGAAAGACCTACGGGAATCACATTCACAAATTGGTTGCCCGTCTCGTTACCGCTGTAGTTCAAGACCTGCGGAATAAACGCTGCCATCTTATTGTATTCACTCAATGCAGCACCAATCTGCAAGGACTTGGTCTGTGCCCAGTGCATGTAGAAATACACATCCGCTTGTGGTGCATAAGCGTCAATATGTCTGAGCATATACTCGGTAGCAAAGCGTAAATCATAGAATTTGGTATCTGTGGTATCGGGATAGGGTACGGATTCTTTTCCCGTCGTTGCATTGATGTTATAGGGTTGAAGCGATACGACATCCCAATCAGTCCATGCAAGCGCGTTTGCAGAAGTATACGAGCCCATCGATCTCCATGTAGGATCGTCTGTCGTAATAATTCTAAAGCTGTATGCGGCTTTATCTTGATCAGCCTGCGTAGCATGCCAATTGATACCCTTGCCGCCACTGTAAAGCAATGCAACAGTCACCTTGACATCCTTGCCAAGCATGGCTTGTAGAATATCAAACAGCTGACTTTGCGTCATTCCCTGTCCGCAGCTTGATGCATCCTCGGAATAACTGTTACCAATCAGCAGAAGTTTGAATTCATTATCCTCCAAAATCCAATCATACCCTTTGGCTGGAATATGCTCTTGCGCCGTCAACGTTTGATCGCATGTCGAGCAATGACTGCCTTGGGTCAGACCCGGACGTGCGGAATTCTCCTTGATCGCAGGATCGGTCACTGCATTGTGACCAAGAGCATTCACATAGGAGTCCACGTAAGACTCACCGCACGCCGCGCAGGTGTGGGTGGTGTAACCCTCTGCCGTGCAGGTGGGCGGGGTGACGGTGGAGGTGTAAGCATGCTCCACACTTATCGTGGCATGCTCAAGCTTACTGCATACCGTACAAACGTGCGCAAATGCCCCGGTCTTGCATGCGGGGTAATCGGTGATGATCCACTCGCCGTAAGTGTGCGCATGATCATCCTGCAGATCCTTCTGGAGCAGCACGTTTGCAATTGCCGCAGCCATCATTTCATGGCCCTTATCACCGGCATGCGCACCGTCACCGCCAAACTCCGCAACGTTATTGCGCTCGGCATCGACGTAGTACATGCCGCTGATCAGATTCATATCAATTACGGCAATATCGTAAAGCTCTGCCACCTCGATGATTGCATTGCAAAGATCGCGCATGGTATAGCCGTGGATATTGGTCTTGGATTGATCCCAATCTCTGACAGAGGAAACGGAATTGTTCCAGGAGGTAATATAAGGAGTCATGAAATAGAACTGAGTATTCTGATACTTTGCGGTCTGCTTCAGCTCCACAATGCGCTCGCACCACATGCGCGCCGCACCGTAAATGGTGGACGTGTCGGTCGAATGGATATCTCCCAGCGAATAATAGCCGCTTCTTGCCTGCACGAAATCGTTGATGCCCATCATGATGGTTACAACGTCAGCATCCCCGAGATTCTGCTCGGTCAGCTTTCCAATATTGCAGGTTGCATGGCCGCCCTGGCAAAGCGTGGTGCCGCTCGCGCCGAGGTTGACGTATTCCATGCCAAGTGCCTTGGCAAGCAATGCACCGTATTCACACTCTCCCCTGCTGCTGACGCCAATACCGTAGGTAATGCTGTCACCCACGCAGGCAAGGATCTTGCCCTGGTATGCAGATACGGGCAACAGGATAACCACGTAAGAAGCTTTGCAGCTCTCGCAGCTGTAGGTCACGTAGCCCTTTTCCCTGCCGGCCGGCATGGTGATTGTCGCAGAATAGTCATGCCCCACAGCGTCGGTGTAGCTGTCCACGTAGGACTCACCGCACGCCGTGCAGGTGTGGGTGGTGTAGCCCTGCTCGGTGCAGGTGGGCGGGGTGACGGTGGAGGTATACGAATGAACGTGTGGCTCCTCAATCACAATATAGTCGGACAGAGGTCGGGAAAGATCAAAGACTTGCGTTTCATCACGGTATTTGAATACAAATGCGACCCAACCGTCCTCGGGAACCACAGCCACCGTCTTATCCGTCCATTGAGAATCCGGGAAATAGCCCAGATTATCGCTGGTGTTCTGCCCGGAGGTCATAGCACATGCCCATTGGAAGGTGGCGGAATCCGCAAGCGTAATCACCGTTCCGGCTTTGAGATACAGATTGTATCTGGAGCTTGCTCTGTTTTGCTGATTATACCCGGAAGCAAATTTATTGCCGTAAATCAGTTCCGTTTCCTGCTCCGGTGTCCCCTCGGCAGGCTCGTAGCCTCGGATATAGGTTTCCATGATCTTGGCAATCAGCTCGTGGCCGGTTGCATTCGGATGTAGGCCGTCAGGCATGTATTCGGTACGAGTTTCGGCATCTGCCGGATTCGGGGTGAAATCATTGTACAGATCAATCACAGACACTTCGTGATTTGCACAAACAGTCTTAATTGCATTCACGTAATCGCCCAGCGTTGCACCAACACCATTGGGCAGACTGTCCCAGGTGAACTTTGTGCCCAGAATCTGGCTTGTGCCAAAGCCGTAACGGTGAATGGGCGTGACGAAAACGATCTTGCTGGCAGGATATTGCTCAACAAGCGCAGGAACAATGACGTTCAACGCACCGTAGAAGGTTCCGTCCTGCATATCCTCCACAGAGCCGAGCGGCGTTTCATGGCCATAATCGTTGGTGCCCATGAAAATCACGATCAGATCTGCCGAAGGAATGCTGTGATAGCGATTGATCAGCGGTTGGTTATTTTGTCCGTAATCCGAAGCGGCACTGATACAAGAACCGCCTACACCCATAGGTGTCAAAGAACCAAATCCAAGATTCTGATTCAGGAACTCATAATAAATCTTATCCGTTCCGACACCGGCTGTAATGCTGTCGCCGACAAATACAGCAGTTTTCCCTGCAAATCGGTTGGGCACTTGGTGTCCGCAGTCAACACATACGTCATTTTCGTAATTGTGCCATGTCGCAGGCTTAAAGCTGTCCACGTATTCGTCACCGCAGGCGGCGCAGGTGTGGGTGGTGTAACCCTCTGCAGTACATGTGGGAGCGGTGGTAACAGAAGTGTAGGTGTGCTCTGCCGAAAGGATATAGACCTCGTTGTCGTCGCTATCATTCCACATAGCGATATTGATGGCAACTGCGCCCTCGGGGGCGATCAGGTAGCCGCCGTTTGCGACAAACTCGGAATACGTACCTGCGGGATTGGTGGTCTTGGCAATGCCGTAATCACTAAAGAAGGTGACGCGGATGCCGCTCGACGAAGCATGTCCGTTCTCACCTGCCTTGCCAAACGAGGTTGCAAAGATCTTGTCACCCGGCTTTACGGGAATGGTGATGGACGGCACGGTTCCCGAGCTGTAGACAGCCCAATGGGTACCGCTTGCATAATACTGCGGATCATGCTCCAGCACGCTCCAGAGATTTGTGTCACAGCAGAAGCTTTCGGGGAGTGCGGCAAGGTGATCGGCAAAATGCGCACCCGGCTCGCCCTTCTCGACCGTTACGCTACCCTGTGCACCCACAGCCGTCAAAGTCCCGGTCTCCTCGGCAGACTCTGCCAAAACGTCGTAGTAGCGATAGGTCAGTCCTTCGCTCACGCTATAGGTCACGCTCTTGGCGTTCCACAGCGGTGTCACGATCGGCACAACCAGCGTGCCGCTTGCTCCCGAGGTTGCGGCGGTAATGCTGTCAACCTCGGTATAACCGTCCCAGCCAACCAGCTTGACGGTCGTTTCCACCTCGGGTGCTTGCTTCACCCCAAGGATATACATGATGTTCCGCACGCTCTCGCGTCCGATCTCGTTATAGCCGATCTGGTTATAGTGGATCGAATCGTGCACGGCGGCGGGGGTGGTGGGGGTGTACCAGCTTGCACTTTGTGCGACTTGCGTGGTATAGTCCACCGTGCCGTTTTCATAATGCGCGTTGAAATAGTCGGCCACGCCGTTTGTGCCGTCGGGCATCCATACCCAATCCTCACCAATGGTGCAGACCAAGTGGATATCGGTCAGCTCAGGATTGTTACCCAGCCAGAACTGCGCCACGCGCGGGCCGCTCATGCGAAGGTCAACAAAGGATTCGTGATATTTATAAGGATTGGAAATCGCATATACACCGTCGCGGTAGCAGGTTGCGGTACTGCCCACGCGGACGGGGATAATGCCGCCAAATTCAAAGGTCTTATCGGCGGTTTCGGGGTTGCCGTCGTGGTCAAACGCCAGCTCGGTCTTAAAGCCCTCGTGCATGGTCAGGTACTTTTCTACGTACCATTCTGCGGTTTTGGCTCTGTCGGAGCATCCCTGACACCAGAAATAGCCCATGTGCGAAAGGGTGTAATGCCCTGCGGCAATTTCCTTTTGCAGCGTCTGCTGGCAAGCGGTAAAGAGTGCCTGGCATTGCTCGTATTCGGTCGTGCCGGGTTGCCATACGCTGATTGAGGTGCCGCCGTGTGCGGCGTTGACGATCCATACCTTCTCGCCTGTCTGCTTGACCCACTCATAGGCAAAGCCGCTGTCGGGGCCGATTTTACCGTTGCCCGCATCGGTCAAAGAGTAAATGGGATAACCGCTCAGGCAATCGGTGGTGCCGTTGACGTTAATACTGCTATATTCACCTGCCAATGCGCTGGGAGCAAACATGGTTGCATTCTCCAACGTCATTGCCGTGTTGTCCGCGCCGCGGTCATCTCCGTAAGTGGCATACACCATGCCCTCGGGACAAACAATGGACTGATTGGCATTTCCCTCGCTACCGCGCATATTACTCTGCCCTGCCAAGAGGATCAGCGAAATGGGCGCGGGGGTGACGGTGATCTCATAGACCACGCCGTCAATGCGCACCTTTGCCGTGCCGATGCCGGTGGCGATCAGCTTGTCGCCGTCAAGCGTGATGACAGCATCGTCAAGCGTTCCCTCGGCGACTCCGTAACCAACCTTGAAAGAGGTGGGAGTGCCCGCGTCTATGATCTCGACGGTTTTGCCCGTCACGTCATAGCGGACGTCGTAGCGCAAAGCAAGATCCTCTGTTTCAAGAGTCATACCACACGCAGCGCAGGTCACGCCTGCCCAGTTATGTCCCGTGGCATCCACGTAGGAATCCACGTATTCGTCGCCGCAGGCGCAGGTGTGCACGGTGTAGCCCTGTTCGGTGCAGGTGGGTGGGGTGACGGTGGATCTGTAATCGTGAGGGTTGGCGCTCAGAATATAAAGTTCATAGGCGTCAGAATTGCCGTACATAGGTACGTTGATTGCCAAAGCGCCTTCGGGAGCGGTAATATAGCCATACGTGCTGAACTCCTCATATGTTTGAGCCGGACTCATGGTCTTCAGCACGCCATTTGCGCCAAAGAAGGTCACGCGAATACCGTTTGAGCCGGGGCTGCCGTTCTCCCCTGCCTTACCAAACGAGGTGGCGTAAATCCGGTCACCGCCGCTGACGGCAAAGGTAACGGAATACACGTTGGCAGATACGTTGACGTCCCAGCGTATTCCGCTGTAATAATAGTACGTATCATGCTCCATCAGATTCCAAAGGTTGGTCTGTGCGCAATATACAGCAGGCAGATCATTCCAATGCTGATCCAGCAGATGTGTCTGCCATACACCGTCAACCTCTCTTGTGTCGGTCGCCCCGCAGGTAAGGCAGGTTCGCTGATCAAGACCGGGGGCGTGCGGTCCGGGAGTGGAAACGGTAGTCCAGGTTGACCAGGCGTGTACGTGTAGCTCCGGGTCGTACCCGGCTTCATCCGCATACATATAATCCACGGTACAGCCTCTGATCGGCCAGCCGCTCGCACCCAGATACGACATAGAAAAATTTCTGCCTGCAAGCCAGGAAACGTCCGTGTCCTTCAGCTCGCTGTTTTCATAATGCTCGGACAGCGCACCGATTTCCTCGCCATCCACGTAAAGCCAGATCTCGTTAGAGCCATCCTCGGCAATACGGTTCACAAAGCGATAGACGTGCTCGCCCTCCTGATATTTGATCCCAAGCGCCTGCAGAGAAACGCCGTAATTATGGTACAGCGTGCCGTCATAGCAGCCAAAGCCCACAAATCCGTCCGCAGGGCGGAAATAGAGATAGGGCTGATCGACCGCCGGAGCAGGACCTGTACCAAGCAGCATGCTTCCCTCGTTTCCGGTCCAGCTGCTCAACTTGATCTCAAGACCCCATGCCTGATCGTGCAGCAGCAAAATCTCGCGTGCTGTCTGGTAGCGAACGTCCTTGAACGTACCGTCCGAAGCAGAACCGGCAAGCAGGGTTAAGGGATTTTCCACCTCGCCCGAGGCGGGATCATAGGCCAGGCCCGTGCCGCTAAAGCTCCAGAGGTAAGAGGAAAACCTGCGCTGAACAACTGTTACAGAATCATTGGCTGCACTAGAGCCCAGCGAGCCGATGGTAAAGGCAGACTCTGCCAGCAGGTCGTAGTAATTCCAGGAAAGTCCCTCGGAGAGCGTGTAGGTCACGTCCTTGGAGGCCCAGACCGGCGTTACCATGGGTACGACCAGAGTGCCGCTCGATCCTGAAACCGAGGCTGTCACGTTTTGTACCGGTGTAAAGCCGTCCCACGACATAAACTCCACCGTTGTCTGTACGTCGGGCGCTTGGATCTCGCCCAGCATGATCAATGCATTTCTGGCAGACTCGCGACCGATCTCGTTATATCCTATTTGATTATAATGAATGTTATCGTGTACCGCTGCAGGCGTAGCGGGCGTATACCAAGAGGCAGCTTGCGTAACCTGCGGCAAATAATCCACCTTGCCGTTTACATAAGCGGATTGGAAATACTCGGCAACGCCATGACTGCCATCCGGCAGCGTTGCCCACTTTTCCTGGATCGTGCAAACGTTCCAGATGTCGTCAAGCTCCGGATTGTTGCCCATCCAATACTGTGCCACACGCGGACCGTTGAAGCGAAGATCCTTAAAGGACTGATAATACGGCACGGAGGTTGTGTGTGCATACACACCGGCACGGTAAGAGCCCTTGCCCTCATGGCCGGAGCGGATGGGAATGATTCCCGAAAACTCCATGGTAGCATCCGGCGTGTCGGGATCTATATCATGGTCAAAGGCCAGATCCCGGCAGAAGGTTTGATGCATGGTCAGATATTTGTCCACGTACCATGCAGCCGTCTGGGTTTCGTCCGCACATCCCTGGCACCAGAAATAGCCCATGTGCGAGAGCGTGTAATGCCCTGCGGCAATTTCATTTTGCAGCGTTTGCTGACATGCAGTGAAAAGCTCCATGCACGCCTTATAATGCACGCCGCCCTCCAGCCAGCCGGTTATGCTGCTGCCGCCATAGCCCAGATTGACCACCCAGATCTTTTCGCCGGTCTGCTTGACCCATTCGTAAGCAAGTCCACTGTCCATGCCCTCGCGGCCGTTCCCTACTGCTGTCAGCATGTTGACAGGGTAAGCAGCAAGACCGTCGGTCGTGCCGATGACGTTGAGCGTGCTGTAAGAGCCGGAAAGCGCGCTGGGCGCAAACTTGGTCATGTTGTCCACAGTCTTTTGGTAGCGATCCGCATAGGTCGCGTATACCATGCCGTCCGGGCAGATCACCGACTGGCTTGCATTGCCGTCAATGCCCTGCATATTACTCTGCCCTGCCAAGAGGATCAGAGAAATGGGTGCGGGGGTGACGGTGATCTCATAGACCACGCCGTCAATGCGCACCTTTGCCGTGCCGATGCCGGTGGCGATCAGCTTGTCGCCGTCAAGCGTGATGACCGCGTCGTCAAGCGTTCCCTCGGCGACTCCGTAGCCAACCTTGAACGAGGTCGGCATTCCCGCGTCTATGATCTCAACGGTTTTGCCCGTCACGTCATAGCGGTCGTCGTAGCGAAGGGGGAGAGATTCGGCATCCTCCCAAATCTCCATATACTCCAGTGTACAGTAATTGATAGCTCTGACAACGGTGCCCATGTAGTCAAACGAGAAATCGCGCCCGGACACCCAATCCGAGGTGTTGCCCGTATCGTTCCTGCTACCGATATAGTGATTGTTCATCGGCCCGATCTCAACACCGTCAATATACAGCCAAACCATATTGCCCTGCTCACCTACGCGGTTTTCAAGGCGGTATACGTGCCGCTTTGTCATGTCGAGATTCAGCTCTTTGGTGGGAATGCCGTAATTGTTGTATTGCGAACCGTCGTGTGTACCAATGGCTAACAAGCCGTAATCGGTGCAAGAGCGGAAAATGAACTCCGAATCCTTAACACCGGACTTGGTGGAATCGGCCAGAAGCGTTGCGTCCCAATCTCCCGTGATCGCCCATTCGATCACCCAAGGCCGATCATGGTACAGATATACCTGTTGAGCAAGTGCATATTTGACACCGGAGAAAACGCCGTTTTCAATGCTGCCTTCCAGAAGCGTCAGCTTATTATCGGAGAAGCCATCGTCGGCGACCGAATCAAATACGTCATTCTCGAGCTCCCAACGGAAATTTTTCGGAGCGCGTCTGATTTCAACAGTGATATCTCCCGTAATTTGAGAAATGATGATCTGCCCATCCTTGCAGCAAGCATCTGTGATATCCTCACCGTTCATGGTAACGATCAAAGACTCCCCTGCCTCAAGATTGACTTCGGCGGTATAAGCGCCTCCCAAAAGCACCGCCTGCTCTTTAACCGCTCCACTCTCGCTTGTCACGTGACAAATTTCGCTTTCTTTGCCCAACATGACCGAGAGCACCTCATTGGTGATCTGATCCATACCAAGCGCATTGGGGTGGGCACGTTTGTCACCCATATATTTGTCGAACAGCTCAACCTCTTTCGGGATAGCTTTTTCAAGATCCACTACCGGATAGCCGAAATATGTTGCTATCTTGTGCAGCTCTGCACAGTATTCAGTGGGCTGGCCTGCATCGGGATAGCTGTCGCCCGTATAATCGACCTCTCTTCTTGCAGTAGAGGTCATGCAGTAAATCTCTGCATCGGGATAGCGGTTTTCGATTTTATGTAACGTGATTGCATACGCTTCACAGGCGCTTGTCGGTTGGGCATACGTAAAGGTGCCGTCGCCGTTGTCCCGGATGAGTGCGGCATAGTTCACGTCTGCGGCTTTTCCGAAGGTGTCCTTATAATATGCAAAATCGTTGCCGCCGATATAAACCCAAATGACATCCGGTTCTTCTCCCGTGTGGTCATTGTGCAAATTGACCGCTCTGTCGCCGTAACAGACAGACGCTTCGCCCTTGCGCGGTTGATAAATGCAAGATCCGCTCCAAGAGTTATTTACCACAAGCTCCATATCAAGAGCATCGATGGCTTGCTGCCACCACGTGTCCTTTTGGTATACGTCGTGTCTGCCCTCGGTGTAGTAAACGTCGTTGCTTCCTATGGTGGAGTTGTCGTTGACGTTGTTGGAAACGCCGACATAGGTAGATACACTGTGGCTGAGAATCGAAACTGTTTTGCCTTCAAATCCATAAACATTCATGCCCAATTGTGACGAGGTCGCCTGTTCTCCCTCCCCCTCGGCAAAGGACAGGGGGGCGAGCGCGGCAAAGGTGCCAAACAGCATACAGAGCATGAGCGTGGCAAGGATCAGATACTTTATCGTATCAGTCGCTGACTTTAATCGTTTCATAATATATGACCTCCGAGATCGGATACGTTCATTAATACACAATAATGTAATATTATAGCACGGATTGACAAAAAATGCAAGCCTTGCCCCCAAGAAACGTCCACTTGACAAACCGCAGATAAACAGATATAATATAACCAAATAAAGCTTTTGGAGGTAACGGTATGAAACGTTCCGCTTTATGGCTGAGATTGATTTGTCTGGCCTTTACACTTTTACTTTGTCTGCCTCTCCTGACCGCCTGCAACACCGGCTCCAACCCCGAGGTGACCACCGAGCAGCCTACCGAGGCGCCAACCGAGGCACCGACCGAGGATATCACCACCGAAGAGCCTACGACCGAAGAGGTCACCACAGAGGAGGCAACCACCGAAGCCCCCGAACCCGTACTGACCACCTCACTATCCTTTGCAGAGGCAGCTGCGGACATCGATCTTTCCAAATATTTCTTCAGCGGCAATCAATGCGATGTCACGCTGGCTACCGACGACCAATCGGGTCAGGTCGTCAGCCTCTATACCAAGAACACTCCCACCGCCGTGACAAACAGTGACCCGTATATATATTTCCGCTTTTCCCAGTTTATTAAGAATCTGGGCTACGACACTCCCGATACCCGTGACTATCCCCACATGGTCATCCGCGTGCGCGATATGGGTACGGCAAGCCAAAACTTTTCGCTGTTCGGTTATGCAACCAAGACCCCCTCGGGCGTGGGCGTGACCGGCCAGCTCGACGCAAGGCTGATCAAAACCGACGGATGGCAATACCTGTATTTTGATCTTTCCTCCTATAAGAAAAATCTGATCACGTTGCGCTTTGACATGACCGCCCCCGCGCTGGCTGACGGTGAGAGTCTGTATATCAGCGATATCATGCTGTTCGCCACCGCCGAAGAGGTGCAGCCCTATCTGACCCCCGATACCTACCCCGTAACCGAGCAGACCGCTGAGAACTACGTGGCCAAAATTATGTCCTTCAACGTGCAGACCGAGAACGGCACGACCGTCCCCATGGAGATCCGCAGTGACATGCTGCGCGATCTGATCGACGAGTACATGCCCGATTCGATCGGTATGCAGGAGGTGACCACCAAGTGGAGAAGCGTGATGGACTCCACGGTATTTAACCAAAGCTACGCAAGCGTTGGAGAGCCCAGAACCGCGGGCGGCGAGGCCAACCCCATTTACTACCGCACAGACAAGTTTGAACTGATCGACAGCGGCACCTTCTGGCTTTCCGACACGCCTGACGTCGTTGGCTCTGCCATCGAGGGCTGTAACTATCCCCGTATCTGCACCTGGGCACGTCTGCGTGACCGCGTTACGGGCAACGAATTCGTACACCTCAATACCCACCTTGATCACAACGGCAACAATGAGGCCAAGGTTGGCAGAAGCATTCGTACGCAGCAGTTCACAGTCATTCTCAAGTTCATGCAGCAATTTGGCGATATCCCCATGATCGTCACGGGCGACCTCAACCAGGCGGCGGTCAATTCTTCCGGTGAAAAATACGCCGTTTACAAAACCATGATCGGCGAAAAAGCCTTTAAGCTTGACGACGGCACCGAAGCCTTCTCTCCCCTTTCCAATGCAAGATACGACGCGCCCGACAATATGCCCGAGGGCATTAGCGCGACCATGACCGCTTATTATGACGAGGCCGGCACTAAGTATAATCCCGCCAAGGAGCCCATTGACTACGTGCTCTATACAAAGGCTTCGCTGACCGCACTTTCCTACAAGATCCGCTTATATGACCGCGGCGGCCTGTATCTCTCCGACCACCTGCCCGTGATCTGTGAGATCAGATTTGCACCCACGCCCGAGGCTGAATAAGCCAAAATCAACATTCCGAGGTGTTATATGAAACCGAGAGCTCTCATAGCAATTATGCTGACCTTTGCCCTGCTATCCTGCGTTTTGGTGGGATGCAACCCTTCCTCCTCGGGCTCGGAAGATAACACTTCCGATTCTGATGTGACCACACAGCCCGAGATCCCGCCCGTGACCATCAAGGCCACCGACAGCACCGCGACCGTCACGACCGCCTCCGGCTTCGGCTATACCGCAAGCGGCTACGACTCTGTGGGAGAGAACACGTTCTGCTTTAAAAGCGGCCTGATTTTGAGCCTTGGCGACGCATTTGCGGACAGCTTTAACCGCTTTACCGTCAAATATTCCGCCACCGCACCCATGAAGATCACCGTTGCCTACACCGAGAAGGATGAGCCCTGCGAGGACGTCTTTTATCTGGAGGCGGGAGAGCATGAATTCAGCGCGCTCAACCACAAGTTTTTCCAAAAGGTGAGCGGCTCTGCCCTGACGACTGTTCGCGTGGATGCCTGCCAAGGCAAGGATGCGGAATTTATTCTGTATGACCTGAAAACCGAGACTGTATCCGTTCCCAAAAACCAGCTGTATCTGGTTGGCAGTCGCTACACGCTCGGCGTTGACCTCAAGTGGGGCGGTACGATCAATATTCTGGAGGACAAGGAATGCCTCTTGACGGACGTGACCAATCTTGTCAACCTGCACGACGAGGGTCGACTCATCCAGCAATCCTACTACGGCGTTTTCTACCGCGAGGCAGAGTACAAAGAGGGCGGCTACCTCGGACTTGAGGGCGTTGCATACAACCCCGTGCAGGCAGGTGACGTCAAGGGACGCGAGAGCCGCTTGATTGACTACAAGGTCGAGGATAACAGCATTTACATCAAGGTACAGCCGCTTGACTGGCCGCTGAGCAATTCCCTGACCCCCAGCTACATGGAAAACAAATACACCATGCAGGACGATTATATCCACGTTTACAACCGCTTTACCGATTTCTCGGGCTGGGAGCATCCCACCCTGGATCAGGAGCTGCCCGCCGTTTATACCGTCAACGTGCTTGACACGTTTGTCTGGTACGATGGTGGCAAGCCCTGGACGTGTGATGCGCTGAGCACCATTACCGATTGGAGCAACGTAGACCCTGCAACCAATAAAGCAAGCCATTACCTCCAGCTCAAGGAGACCAATACCGAAACCTGGTGCGCGCTGATCAACGGGGACACACAGTACGGCGTTGGTATTTACGTGCCGAACACCGACCTGATCCTGACTATGCGCTATCTCTCGGGACAAAAGGGCTCCAACCAGGGTAAAGGAAACCCCTGCAGCTATATGTCCCCCTTAGCCAGAATTGCCTTCAAGTCCTTTGAGCCTCTTGAATACAGCTACCTGCTGACCGCGGGCAACATCGATGAGATCAGAGAAACGTTCACCCAAAACCGCGATTTCGATGCCAACGAGGGCTTAAACGTTAAAAGACCCTCTCGTGCCCCCTACGAGGGAGAGCTCAGTAACGTAACCGTGGATCTTTCCGTACAAGATGGCATGAGCCGGATCAACTACCCCCGCAGCACCGAGTACGACTTTGACCGGACAGAAAAGGCGATCGCGTTCAAGGCTGTTGCCACAGACCCCAACGTCACCTTTGTCTTTGATTACGGCGGAAAGCAGCTGTTTGCAGAGGATTATGGCATCATAGAGATCGATTACATGATCCCCACCACAAACGCTGATGCCACTTACGAAACACAGCTTTTCCTTTGCAGTGGAGATATCACTGCCCCCACCGCCGAAGCTGCGGTGACGGATATGCTGATTGCGGACGGTCAGTATCATACCCTGCAGATCCGCGTTCAGGATCTCGAATTCTGGAGCGGCTTGATCCATATGGTCAGATTTGACTACTTCTCTTCTCCGACCGAGAATGACGTGATCTACATCAAGGCATTCAGATTTATCCTTGACGGTGCCGCCAATTGATGCAAAACGCCATTAAATTGAATGAAAATCGGCAGAGGACTTGCTCCTCTGCCGATTTTATGTTATAATAATGATGCTATCACCAAGAAAAGGATATCACAATGCAACAGAACAAGGAATTTTTGGGCACAGCCCCCATCGGGCGATTGCTCTTCAAGCTGGCACTCCCAACCGTAGTGGCTCAGCTGGTCAACATGCTCTATAACGTAGTTGACCGCATCTATATCGGTCATATAGAGGGGTATGGCGACCTTGCGCTGACAGGCGTGGGCGTCTGCATGCCCATTATTATGATTGTCTCTGCCTTTGCCGCGCTGGTCGGCTCGGGCGGCGCGCCGCGCGCATCAATTTTCATGGGCAAAAAGGACTATGAGAGCGCCGAGAAGATCTTAGGCGGCTGCTTTGGCCTGCAGATCATCATTTCGGTTTTGCTGACCGTGGCATTGCTGATCTGGAACCGCCCCCTGCTCCTGGCCTTTGGCGCGAGTGATAACACGATTGTCTACGCCACGGAGTATATGAGCGTATATGCTATCGGCACTATCTTCGTACAGCTGACGCTGGGAATGAACGCCTTTATCTCGGCGCAGGGCTTTACCAAGACCTCGATGCTCTCGGTGGTCATCGGTGCGGCCTTCAACATCGTGCTTGACCCCGTTTTCATTTACGGCCTTGGCATGGGCGTGCGCGGTGCGGCCATTGCCACCGTGATCTCGCAGGCGGCCTCGACTGTATGGATCTTGATCTTCCTTTGCGGCAAAAAGACGCATCTGCGTCTGCGCCCCAAGTACATGCTCCCCGTTCCCCGCATCATTCTCCCCTGTGTGGCACTTGGCACAGCCACCTTTGTCATGCAGGCCAGCGAGAGCGTGATCTCGGTCTGCTTCAATTCCTCACTGCTTGGGTACGGCGGCGACATTGCGGTAGGGGCGATGACCATTCTGACAAGCGTGATGCAATTCGCCATGCTCCCCATGCAGGGTGTGGCGCAGGGTGCGCAGCCGATCTTAAGCTACAACTACGGTGCCAAGCAGCCTGACCGCGTCAAAAAGACCTACAAGCTGCTGTTGATCACTTGCCTTTGCTATTCCGTAACGCTGTGGGTGCTGGTCATGCTGTTCCCGCAGGTGTTTGTCGGCATGTTTACCGCCGATGCTACACTTGCCGCATTTGCCACCAAGGCGTTGCGCATCTACTACGCGGGCATGGTGCTCTTCGGCATTCAGATCGCCTGCCAGATGACCTTTGTTTCTCTTGGCAACGCACCCTCCTCGGTCATTGTGGCTGTCATGCGAAAGTTTGTGCTGCTGCTCCCGCTGATCTATATCATGCCGCACGTGGTGGCAGACCCCACCATGGGTGTCTATCTCGCCGAGCCGATTGCCGACGTGCTGGCCGTGACCTTTACGACAGTGCTGTTTATCTTTCAGTTCAGGAAAGCGATGAAAAAGATCGAAGCTCAATAAATGAACCACCAAAAAGGACGGATTTTTTCGAATCCGTCCTTTTTATTTAAAACTGAATTGACAATTTCCCATCCTCGGGAATCTCGTAGGTCTGCTTGCCCAGCACCAGCGTGCCGCCGCCGCGCGTGGCGGTAACGGTGCAGGTATGGGCATCCATGTAAACGTGCACGCTGTGTCCCTCGGGGAGCGGCACGGTGCCGTCGATCTTGCGGTACAGACCGCGGTCTGGATGGACGGTAAAGGTCTCATAGCCCACCGACGAAGGATAGACGCCAAGGCAATATCTGCCCAAGAGATAGATCGGTCCGCCGCCCCAGGCATGGCAGAGCGAGCAACCGTACTTCATGCCGTACATGCCATAGTGCTCGATTCCCTTTTGCTCTGGCAAATATTGCTCCCAGATCGAGGTTGCCCCCAAGGCGACCATGCCGCCCCAATAGGATTCGATCTTTTTCTGTGCCGTTTTGAGTCTGCCAATCATACAAAGCGCATTCAACTCGAAGAACTCAAAATACGGCGTGGTGATGTGATTGACCGCATCGTTTTCAAGCACGCAGCGCACGATCTTTTGTGCACGTCTGTGCGACACAAAGCCGTACATAATGGCAAAGATATTGGCATGTCTGGTCACGTTTTCGCGCCCCGTGGTGTGGCAATCGATAAACGCGCCGCGTTCTTCGCGCCAGTAATCCTTCATAATGCGCTTTTGCAGCGCGTCGGCGGCGGATTTGTGTGCCGTGCCGTCCTTGCCCACCAACGCGCACAGCTCCGCCATGCACTTATGGCATTGCCACAAGAGGATCTGCTCGGCACAAAGTGGGCCGCCCTTGTCCATATCCGACCAGTCTATAAAGATCCAGTCGCCGTCGCGATAGCAAACGTAGCCATCCCCGTCAAGTCTGCCGACGATGAAATCGTAAAGCGCCTGCAGGCGGCCAAAGTAGATCTCAATAAATTGTTTGTCACCCGTGGCATAATAGTATTCGTATGCACCGATGATCAGGTACATGGAATAATCGTTGATGGAATTGATATGCTGCTCGTAAGGCGGCTTGCCCAAAAGAGCGATAATGGTGCGCTTGGTGATCTCGGGATCGAAATACAGATATCTGTTGGCCATATACGACTGGTATGCGTCGCCCGACCAGCACCAGCGGTCGCGCTTGATGCCGTCAAGGAAAAACTCGCGCGAGTTGAGATGCAGGGTGTAGGCGCAAATATCCCATATTTTATTAACGTTCTTTTTGTTGCAGGAGAAGGTCGCAACGTCGTCAAGCGGCAGATATTCGTAATCCGCCCAAACCTGCAAGCCTTGGCCGCCCTGCACGCATACGTAACGGAAGGCGCGTCCGGGCAGGCGATATTCGGTCTGACCGCTCACGGTCTGCCTGATCAGCGCTTCGGCATGATCCAACGCCTCTTCCTTGGATTCGCCGTAGGTCACGCGGATGCACTCCGCCTCGTCCGCACCCGCAATACACAGATATGCATAGGTCTCGCGGCCAAAATCGTACAGCGTTCCCTGCTCGGTCGCCGTGACCTTGACAGGGTCAAGATGCTCGTAGGAGAAGCGGAACACCTCGGGATCGTCCTCGGGCGAGGTATAGGCGGGTGTGCAGCCCACCGGCACGCGCTCGGTCACGATCATGTGATCGGCGATCCAGCTCTCGTTGGTTTTCAGATACTTACTGTCCACGTAAAGGCTGGGTAGCCCTTGGGTTGCCAGCAGGACTACCATGATATTGTGGTCGCCTGCCCCGATTTCAAGATCGGTATTGACCGGCAGACGCTTGTCGTCCACCATCACGTAAGCCTTGGCGCGCGTGACAAAGCGCACGGTGTCCGCGCCGTCCGCATGGTAGCTCTTGAAAAACCGCACGTTTGGATAGGGCGGCGACAGCTTCCAGAAGGTGGGATATTCGCACCCGTATTCCTCGCGCCGCGCGTGCAGAAGCATGCTGTGATACAGTTCAAAATCTCCGTGATACCAGATCCATTTTGCCTGACTCATAGGTGACCTCCAAAAGCGTTTTTTTAATTATATCATAAATCCCTGTCAATGACAAGAGATATGGCTGCTTTTCTTGACAACTCCCCTTTGCTGTGGTATTATAAAAATTACAAAAACCCCGAAAAGGAGGCTTTTTCCTATGTCCGATTTCCCGAATATTATTGACGTTCCCGGCGGCAAGGAAGTACAGACCATGTGCTTCATGACCGACAAAAAATTCGAGCGCAAAAACTACGTTGACCTACGGCTTTTAGTAGACGACAAGACCGTACTGCGCAACCCGCACAAGGGCTGGTTCTGGCACTACATCGACAACGGCTACGGACGCCCCGCTTACCGCGAGGCACACGATCCGGATGACGATCTTGCCGATTTCCCCGGCCTTAATCACCTTTACCTGCGCTTTGACTGGGGCGACGTGGAAAAGACCGAGGGCATTTACGATTTTTCTTATCTTGACGGGATCATGGAAACGTGGGGCGCGCGCGGCTATCGCTTCTCGCTTCGCGTTTGCACCTACGAGGGCGCGGCCGAGCTCAACTACGCCACTCCCGCCTACGTGTACGAGAAGGGTGCGCGGTGCTATCTGTTGGAGAGTGGAAAGATCCAACCCGATTTCGGCGATCCCATTTTCCTTGCATGCTTGGAGAGATTCATGCAGGCCTTGGGCGAAAAATACAACGGCGACCCGAGGATCGAGTGCATCGATATCGGCACGCTGGGCACTTGGGGCGAGGGGCACACGGTAGAGGGTGACGGTCGCATTTATCCGCTTGACGTGGTCAAGGCGCACTTTGACCTGCATGCCCGCTACTTCCCCGACACGCCGGTACTGTGTAACGACGACCACATCGCAAGCCGCTTTGCCAACGGGCAGGGCGAGGTGCAAGAGATGCTGGACTATGCCGCCGCATGCGGCTTTGGCGTGCAGGACGATTCCATTTGCTGTGACTATTACTACCAAATGAACGACTACGACACCATGCGCGCCCCTTGGGCATTCGAGCGGCTTTCCCCCAATGCCCCAAATGCCATTGAGATGGCGCACTACACCTACATCAAGCCGCGCTATGAATCCTATTTTCGCGACGGTCTTACTGCCATGGAATCCTTCAAGCGCGCCCGCGCTACCTTTGCGGGATTTCATGGCTATCCCCGCCGGTGGCTGGAGAACGAATACTATCTGACCGAATACTGCGCCAACCGCCTTGGATACTGGTATTTTATCACGGGTGCGGCCATTCCCGAGCTGACCGATACCGCCTATAACCAAATCGAGCTCGACGTGGAAAACCGTGGCTGGGCGGCGGCTTACCGCAAATTTGACCTGCGCCTGTGCCTGCGCGGCCAGGGTGGTAGCTTTGTCATCCCCACAGATACCGACAACCGCACCTGGCAGCCCGACACTCCCCTGACGCTGCATCTGCGCGTAGATGCCCGCGGCGTGCCCGAGGGCGACTACGACCTCTGCATCGGCATGTTTGAGAGGGACACTCCCATCAGGCTCGGCATCAAGCAGGACGTCCTTGAGGACAACTATTACAAGATCGCGCGCACCCACGTGCGCAGCATTTGAAAGGAGCCGAGGACATGAAGGACAAGCTTTATCCAAATCTGCAGCCCGCTCCCGCGCCCGACGGCTGCCAGACGCTATGCGGCACGTTTGACAATCCCCTGACGCGCCCCGATTTTATCGATCTGCGCCCCTATACCGATGACAAGACTGTGCTCAAAAATCCCCACAAGGGCTGGTTCTGGCACTACATTGACAACGGCTACGGCCGCGAAAACTACCGCCACCCGCACCACGCCGACCCCGCCGACGATCTTTCCGACTTCCCCGGCCTCAATCACCTCTACCTGCGCTTTGACTGGGGTGACGTGGAGAAGGCCGAGGGCGTTTACGACTTTTCCTATCTTGACGAGATTATGGCGCTCTGGGGGCCGCGCGGCTACACCTTCTCGCTTCGCGTTTGCTCCTACGAGGGAGACCCCAATCTCAACTACGCCACGCCCGCATACGTCTATGAAAAGGGCGCGCGCGGCTACCGCATGCCCTCGGGTGCGATCCAGCCCGACTACGGCGATCCCATCTTCCTTGCATGCTTGGAAAAGTTCATGCAGGTGCTGGGTGCTAAATTCAACGGCGACCCCAGAATCGAGTGCATTGACGTGGGCACCATGGGCACGTGGGGCGAGGGACACACCGCAGCCGATGCCGACGGCGTGATCTACCCCACCTGGGTGACCAAAAAGCACTTTGACCTGCACACCAAATACTTCCCCGACACCCCCGTGCTGTGTAACGACGACCACATCTGCAGTCGCATCGCGCACGGACAGGACGAGGTGCAGCAGATTCTCGACTACGCCTACGAGCGCGGCCTTGGCATTCAGGACGACTCGGTTTGCTGTAACTACTACACCCAGGTCAACGACTACGACACGCTCCGCGCACCTTGGGCATTTGATAAGCTGGCGCAAAATGCGCCTGCCGCCATTGAGATGGAGCATTACGGCTACGTGCACGCACACAACGACCATTTCCGCGACGGCTTGACCGCCATTGAGGCCTTCAAACGCACCCACGCCACCTTTGCAGGCTTCCACGGCTATCCCCGCGATTGGCTGAAAAACGAATATTATCTGACCGAATACTGCGCCAACCGCCTTGGATACTGGTACTTTGTCACGGGTGCTGCCGTGCCTGCCCTGCGCCGCTCGGCGCACAATATCATTACGCTGGACGTACAAAACCGCGGCTGGGCGCGCGCTTACCGCAAATTCGATCTGAAGATCAGGTTACGCAGTGAGGACGGCAAGGACTATATCCTTGACACCGATGCCGACAACCGCACCTGGCTGTCCGACCAAAAGCAGACCGTGACCCTGCGCCCCGACTGCCGCGACGTCCCGCCCGGCAAGTATTCCCTTGCCATCGGCATGTTCGAGGGCAAGACCCCCATCAAATTTGCTCTCAAACAAGAGATCTTCGACGGCGGGTTCTATACCGTAGCCAAGGGCGTGACAGTATTTTAATTCACACAATATACCGTAGGGGAGGACTATTGGCAAGCAAATTTATCCTCCCCTACAAAAATTTATGACTTTTTTCAAAAATCCTTACAGTTCCCCTGCATTTTTGTTGTCTGTATAGGTGAAGGGACCTTTCAAATCTGACCCAAGGAGGTGCGACATGGCAAAATATCAATCACCCGTTTTGCGCGATGACGACATTATTGAGCTTTACTGGCAGCGCGACGAGCGCGCTATCGAACAGACCGATACCAAATACCGCGCGCGGCTGATGAGTGTTGCCCGAGGTATCCTGCACGACCTGCAGGACAGCGAGGAATGCGTCAATGACACGTACGTTTGCGCATGGAATTCCATTCCGCCCGCAAGGCCGACCTATCTGCAGGCATTTCTGGTTGCCATCACGCGCCGCGGTGCACTCAATCGCTACAAAGCCGCCAAGAGGAAAAAGCGCGTGCCGAGCGAGCTGACCTCTTCCCTTTCCGACCTTGACGAGCTGCTCTCGGATACCGACGATTTTTATACCGAGAGTCAGACAAGGGCGCTGACCGAGCTTATCGAGAACTTTATCTCGGAGCTTCCCGAGCGCCGCATGCTGGTCTTTATGGGCAGATACTACGCCGCGAAATCCGTGCGCGAGCTTGCAGAGCTGCTTGGCTGTAGCGAATCCACCGTCAACAAAGAAATTGCCGCCATCAAGCGCGAGCTGCGGCAGGCACTGGAAAACGAGGGGTACACAATATGATCAATAAAAATCAATTTTCGGACGCGATGAGCGGCCTTGACGTCGAGACCGTCGAGCGTTATCTGCGTGCCGAGCAGGCATGCCTGCAAAAAAAGGCCAAGCGCCGCCGCACCCGTATCTTTACCGCGCTTGCGGCCGCGGTTTTGGCACTTGCCATGCTGGCCGGCTTTACTATCATTCCGTTCATTCCAAAAACCTATGATCTGAACTACGAATTTCCTAAGCACCAATTTGCCAACACAAACACCAAGGTATTTTTCGTTACCGAGGACGGCGAAATACAAAGTCAGCGCGTCAAGCTTCCCGACACCGAAAACAACGTGTTTCTGACCTGGAAGCACCTTAACACGGTAGGCGACGAGGTACAGCTGCTTGATTACACCGTGCATGTAGAGGAGGACGCGAACACCGCCGTCGTTCCCAATACCTTGTGGGATTATCTTGTGATGCAGGTAATGGGCCGGACAGACGGAGAGAAAACCGTAACCGCCACGCTCTCGGCGCAGATCACGTCCTATGAAAACTACGACGCGTTGATCGAATCTCTGATTCAGACCATCGCCAAGTATGCAGGCATTCCCACCGAGCAGGTGAAAATTCTGATTGAGGGCGAGCAGATCGTCATCCCCGGCGTTTCCGGCCGCCTGCAATTCTCGCACAGCCTGATGGACGGAAATGCTATGGCTGTTGTGGGCTCTACGCTGGATATCACGGTCACCATGACCAATATTTCGCTTGAGGATATCGAATTCACCGGCTCGTGGGGCGAGTTTGTGCCCGGTGCCATTCTGACCATGGGCAACACCGCCGTCATCACGCACGAGCCCTACGACGTCACGCAGGAATACCAAAAATACACCCTCGCTCCGGGCGAGAGCCGCGAAATGACCTACACCTTCCTCATTCCCGAGAGTGCTACGTGCGGCGAATACGACCTGCGCGTGTCGTTTGGCGAGGACAGCTTTACCTTTGAAAAGGCTGTGCACGTCGTTGGGTTTGGGTATGTTTATGATGCTTCCACCGCGTTTGCCGAGTTCTTGAACCAACACGGCTTTGCAACGGCGGATCCCGAAGAATTCAAGACAGCTGTCGGCAACCTCTCCTACCAAGGCACCAATCTCTTTGATCTGATGTGTGAAGCAGACGTTGAATCGATGCCCGATTATAGCAACGAGATCTGGTCGGGAGATCTGTTTGATTACCAATGCTCAATTTACAGCCCACTGGGCGTACAATTCTCCTACACGAACAGTTTTACAGCAAGAGCTCTGCCGGACAACATGACCCTGCCGCACGGCATTACCCCCGAGGACACGCTGGTCGAGGCGCTTTGCAAAATGGGATACATCGAGGAGCAAGCGCAGAAGATACTGCAGGAGCGAAAGAACGTCATCTTTATAAGCAACCCCTTATCCAGCGTTGCAACCCTCTTTGTGAATTTCGGTTCGGTTAATTTCATGGGAAAGAGCAATATCGATATCACTTATCAATACGGAAATCAGAGCATGACGCTTCGCTATACGCAGGACGGACAGTCCTTTGAAAAACTGCTGATCGAAACCCAGGCATCCGACTCATGGCAAGTCACTTTCACGAGCTGCAAATTCATGGAATTTGAATTCTCACTTTCCGAACAGCAGCTCGTCACGCTTATGCAAATGCTTACCCGTGCCGAGGTCGCGTATGATACTGTAGATTTGATATGTGACAGCACGTGCCTGATCAACGGTCAAGGCTATTCCTACGATACCACCGAAGGGCTGTTCTGCGGCAACGGTCAAACCTTGATTCTTACCGAGCAGGATCGCGAAGCGTTCAATCAGCTCCTTGACCAAATTCAATAATAAACACAGAAAAACCGCTCTTTCGAGCGGTTTTTCTACCTCAATTATTCATTATTCATTTTTCATTCTTCATTATTCATCAACATCCAAATGCTCCAGCGCGCTCTTCTTGTCAATGATTTTCGCGTCACCGTGCTTGACAAAGAACATGGTGATAAACGAGAAGACCACAAAGATCGCGCCGAACAGGAAGAATACGCTGCGCATGCCGATCAGGTCGTACAGAATACCCGAAACGATGGGCGCGACGATCTGCGCCGACATGGATGCGGTGTAGTAATAGCCCGTGTACTTACCCACGTCGCCACCGCGCGCCAGCTCGACCACCATGGGGAACGAGTTGACGTTGATGGTTGCCCAGCCGATGCCCGCAAGCGAGAAAATGGGGAACATGATCCACGAGGGGGTGGTGGGCTCGATGAAGTGTCCGATCAGGAATGCACTCGCCAGGATGATGATACCCGACAGAATTGCCTTTCTGCGTCCGATTTTGGACGAGATGATACCTACGGGGATATAT
>JAZULL010000137.1:0-19885 GCA_045603085.1 Eubacteriales bacterium
GAGCAGTTTTGACGCAGCAGATTTTTTCGAGCACAAAAGCTCTTCCTGCAGGACATACAGGCGGTATTTCCAAGGGAAGAGATAAAGGGATCGGGAAAATCTGCACGTCAAAACCAACTTGGTTCGGCTCCCGTGCGGCTAGCCGGCATGCCCTCGTCGGTTTTGGATCGGCTCCATTTCACGGCGAGCTGCGAAATGTTCCCTCACCAAAACTTCGACTGCGCTCAGGATGACACAAAACGGGCGCAAGCTATAGCCGATTGCTTCCGAAGTCGCAAACAGCGCGGTTCCGAATCGGTATAAGTGGACGAAATAGAACAGGATTCAGAACCTATATTTGCGCCAAAGGTTATCCATGCTGTTTTCAAGTCCTGCGCAAACCTGGCGCTCTTACGAGCGCGAGGTTCTGAATCGGTATAAGTGGACGATAAGAATACAGGGAGATCCAAAAGGATCTCCCTGTATTCTTATGGCGCACCGAACAGGATTCAGAACCTATATTTGCGCCAAAGGTTGTCCTTGCTGTTTTCAAGTCCTGCGCAAACCTGGCGCTCTTACGAGCGCGAGGTTCTGAATCGGTATAAGTGGACGAAAAAGAACAAGACACCCCAAGGGGTGTCTTGTTCTTTTTGGCGCACCGAACAGGATTCGAACCTGCGGCACCAAGCGTCGGAGGCTTGTGCTCTATCCAGCTGAGCTACCGGTGCATGCAGGGGATATTATACCATATATGTCATGCTTTTGCAAGTCCTATTTAAAAAAATTCTTTCAACCGTATGACACAGTTGGACAATCACCGACTTCAACTTGACTTTCTCCCGCCTGCGCAGTATAATATAATTATCTTATGTCAAAGGAGCACGGTATGCAGCTTCCAAGCAGTATTTTTTCGGGCTATCACGGCGCATGTCATTGTCAGGGCATTGCGGTGGATCTTGTTGGTGGGTATGTGTATTATTCCTTCACCACCAAGCTGATCAAATCCGATCTTTCGGGCAACGTGATCGGTAGCGTGGACGGCTTGATCGGGCATCTGGGTTGCATTGATTTCTGCCGGGCGGACGGCCGCGTATACGGCTCGCTGGAGTACAAAAACGACGCCATCGGGCGCGGTATTCTGCATAGTCTTGACATGGCGGACAAGCAGATCGACAACGCCTTTTACTGTGCCATTTTTGACGTAGACCGCATCGACCGCCCGGATATGCCTGCGGAGCAGGTCATGCGCGCAGTGTATCTGCCCGAGGTGGTGGCCGATTTTGAAGCGAGCGTGGAATGTGACGGTCAAGTATTGCCGCACCGATATGCCTGCAGCGGCATTGACGGCACGGCCTGGGGGCCCGCATTCGGTGCGCGCGACGGCAAGCAATATCTGAATATCTGCTACGGCATTTACGGCGACGTAAACAGACGCGACAACGATTATCAGGTCATTCTGACCTTCGACGCCGCCGATTGGTGGGACACGCTAGCCCGCCCGCTCTGTCAGGAGAGCATGCACAAAAGCGGGGCATACAGCGCGGACAAGTATTTTCTCTACACGGGCAACACCAACTGGGGCATTCAGAATCTGGAATACGATGCCTACAGCGGCAATTGGCTGGTGGCGGTCTATCCCGGCAAAAAGTCGCAGTTTGAAAATTTCAGCACGTTTACAATAGACGGCGCGGTCGCACCCGAGGACGGCGTGCACGACGCTTACGGTGAGCCCATTCGCACGTTGCGCTTGGCAGGGAACAACCGCTTTCCGCACGGCTCGACGGGCATGTTCGCGGTAGGTGACGGCAGATATTATTTCTCCGAGGCGGCAAGAGACCCCGAGCACGGACAGTACACAAACGTTACGCTGTGGCGGGCGACGGGCGAACCCGACGCGCCGTTTGAAAGGATAGAGGCATGAGCATCACGATCTGTTATAAGCAAAAGGATGGCTTTGCGCCGTTTGTGTCTGCGGTGGCGGGCAAGCGCGTGGCCGTGCTGTACGACGTCAATACCGCGCCCTATGCAAGACCCATGTGTGATCTTCTTGCGGGCGCGGGCTGTGCCGTGACCGACGTATATTATCCTGATGCCGAGCTGCTCCCGACCGAGGACAAATGTGCCCGGGCGCAGGCGGCGGCCGATACGACCGATTACGTGCTGGCCGTGGGGAGCGGTACGCTGAACGATATGGCCAAATCGGTGTCCACGCATGCGGGAATTCCGTGCGGTGTGCTTGCCACGGCCGCCAGCATGGACGGCTATTGCTCGGCGGGTGCGGCACTCATGCGCGGCGGCTTCAAGGTCACCGATCCCGTACATACCCCCGATCACGTTCTGATCGATCCCGAGGTCATCAGGACCGCGCCCCGTATCATGACGGCAGCAGGCTTTGGCGACATCGTGGGCAAATATACCTGCCTTGCCGATTGGCAGCTTGCCAATATCGTAAACGGTGAGCCCATTCACGCAGGGGCCTATGCCATGATGGAGCAGGCAAGAGCGGCCTGCATGGACACCTATGATGGGCTTGTGGCAAACGACGCCGCGGCGGTGGAAAAGCTGATGGACGCGCTGATCACAGCAGGCCTTTCCATGGCACTCTGCGGCAATTCACGTCCTGCCAGCGGCAGCGAGCACCATCAGTCGCACTATCTGGAGATGGATTTCGTCCGACGCGGCGAGCCGATTCCCATGCACGGCGTCAAGGTCGGCATCGGCACGCTGGTTTCTCTGTGGCTGTATCAATATATCCGCGAAAACCGCGTTCCGTGCAAGAATGCCGAGGCGGTATATGCGCTTGCCGCGACCCTGCCGCGCTGGCAGGACGTGCGCGACTTGCTGCAGGGAATGGGCTGTCCCACAAGATTTTCCGAGATCGGTGTGCGCGAGCAGACCATGCGCGACATGATCCGCCATGCCCACACGGTGCGCGACCGCTACACCGTGCTGACGCTGATATATGAGCTCGGCCTTTGCGATGCGGTTGCGTCGGGGCTGATCGAGCTGTTCTATTGATTCGAGGTTACGTTATGAAAGATTTCAGAAGAAAAATCGCACCCGTGATATTGCTGGCGTTGCTTGCAGCGTCGGGCGGATGCATGGATGCATATTCCTACCTGTATTGCGAGGGCGTGTTTGCATACGCGCAGACGGGGAACATTTTGCTGTTCTGTATCAATGTGGTCAGAGGAGAGCTTTTACAGTCGCTTTCTTATCTTTGGCCGATCTTAGCCTTCATGGGCGGTACGGCAACCGCATTTTTGCTGGAGCGTATGCATAAGGGCTGGAGGCCTTTTATGCACAAGTGGAGAACCTTGGTCCTCGAGATCGCGATCCTTGTGGGTGTGGCGTTTGTGGCGGATTATAACCACCTGATCGCAACCGCCATGATCTCGTTTGTGTGCGGCATGCAGCTGGAGAGCTTTCCGTCCTTTCTCAGCATCCGCGTGGCCACCACCATGTGCATCGGCAATTTGCGCAGCGCGGTGCACCACGGCATGGAGTGCGCGGTGGGCAATGCAAGAGGCAACGGCGTGCAGGTTCTTTTGTTTGGCGTTGCGCTGACAGCCTTTGCGCTGGGCGCGGGACTTGGCAATTTCCTGGTTGCCATGCTGGGCGCGTATGCGGTGATGACAAGCTGTGTCTTGCTGGGAATTGGCATTGTGTTTGCATTTTTAGTGTATGAGAGAGATTAAAAGAAGGGCTGAGTCACACGACTCAGCCCTGAATTTTTACTTGATCAGGTGTCTCTTGATCTTTCTGGAGGTAGTCTTTTCAAATTCGGTGGAGCGGAATTCGATCACGCGGATCTGCTTGTAGGCAACTAACTTTTTGTTGAGCTCCTTGATCTGCTCGGAGATCTTGGCCTGAATCTGCTCATTGGTAGCATCCTTGTCGAATCTGTCGAAGTTGGGGTAGATGACCGCGGTCAGCTTAATGCCGTCCTCGGACTCTCTGCCAATGACCACAACCTCGGCGATGGTCTCGATGTTTTCCAGATATTCCTCGATCTCCTCGGGGAATACGTTCTTACCGTTTTCCAGAACGATAACCGACTTCTTTCTGCCGGTGATGAAGATGTACTTGTCCTCATCCATGTAACCCAGGTCGCCGGTGCGGAACCAGCCGTCTCTGGTGAATGCCTTGGCGGTTTCTTCCTCGTTCTTGTAGTAGCCCAGCATGACGTTGTCGCCCTTGACCTGAATCTCACCGATGGTACGACCCTGCTCATCAATGTGGTCGGGATCGATACGGACGCGGCAACATTCTACTGCAGGACCAACCGAGCCCAGCTTGGGCGCATAGTAGGGGTTAACGGCCACCAGGGGAGAGCACTCGGTAATGCCGTAGCCCTCGCAGATCTGAATGCCGAAGGCGTCAAAGTCTGCAACGACCGAGGTGTTGAGCGGTGCGCCGCCCGAGATGATCTTACAAAGTCTGCCGCCGAATGCGCCGGTGACGTCCTTGAACAGACCGTTACCGATGTCAATACCCATCTTTCTGGCAGCACCCGAGAGCTTGATGGCATTCTTGAGCACCTTGTCCTTGCCCTTCTTGCGGGCGGTCTCCCAGATTCTCTTGTCCATGGTGTTGACGAACAGAGGAACCAGGGGCAGGCCGGTGGGCTTGAACTGCTCAAAGTTACGCATAACGTGCTTGAGCGAGTCGTTGACACAGACCTCCATACCGTAGATCAGAGCGGCGATATCGATGCAAAGCTCGTAGGTGTGGTGAATGGGGAGAACCGAAACGATGGTGTCTTCCTTGCAGA
Organism: Eubacteriales bacterium; assembly: GCA_045603085.1. GTDB lineage: Bacteria > Bacillota > Clostridia > Oscillospirales > CAG-272 > SVQP01. The sequence goes on from JAZULL010000137.1 coordinate 4,754, forward strand.
AGTCAACCGCGGAGCAAGCCGCATTTGCAGCGGAAATGACGTTGTGCTCGCACAGCATAACGCACTTGGAGGAGCCTGTGGTACCCGAGGTGAACAGCATAACTGCCATGCGGCGGATATCCTTGGGGGTCTTGAGTGCGTAGTGGTCGTCGTGAATGTGCTTCTGGCCCAGTGCCACCAGATCGTCAAATGCGGTGACCTTGGCGTTGTCCAAGTAGGAGCACTTATCGGTGGAGATGGGGAAGAAGTTGGTCACGGTGGGATGGCTCTCCACAGCGTGCGCAAACTTTTCGTTCATCACAGAGGAATACACAACTGCATCAGCCTCGGCAAAGCTCAAAAAGCCCTCGATCTCTTCAATGGCAACCTCCTTGTCGATCGGAATGGCAACACCGCCGCAAGCGATTGCGCCCAGATAGGTGGCAACCCACTGGGGAGAAGCCTCACCGCAAATGGCAACTCTCTTGCCCGAAAGACCCATAGCGTCAAAGCCTGCGGCAATGGATACGATCAGGTCGGAGAATTCGCTGTAGGACATTGCAAGCAGCTGCTTGCCTCTGAAGTAACGGAAAGCGATTTTCGCGCCGTGAGACTTGAAAATGTGTGTCAGGTCACGGACATCCTTTGCGGGGGTATAGATACGAGGTGTCTTTTTACGTACGATCATACTATTACATCCTTTCTGTGGCGGAGCGGCCGCCCAAATATGTCAGAGTTACAAATGAAACATTTCCATACATAATCAATTATACACAATCCTGGCAGGTTTGTCAAGATATATTTTATCTTGACACCGTGACGGCGGCGTGATATAATCAAGAAAACTAATGGAAAAATGAGGGAACTTTACTATGGCAAAGATCAAATGGCGCGGCGGCGCATTGCTTGCACCCGCACCGCCCGCACTCGTGACCTGCGGCGATATGGAAAAATCCAATGCGCTGGCGGTGGCGTGGACGGGTATTATCAATACCGTGCCGCCCAAGACCTATATTTCGGTGCGTCCGGGGCGGTATTCCTACTCCATGATCAAGGAGAGTGGGGAATTCGTCATCAATCTGACGAGTGCGGATATGATCAAGGCCTTGGACGGCTGCGGCATGCTGACCGGTGCCAAGGTGGATAAATTCAAGAAATTCGGTTTGGAGAAGCAACAGGCCAGCGAGGTCAGGTGCCCCTTGGTGGCGCAGAGTCCGCTCTCGCTGGAGTGCCGTGTGACCGATATCATCGAGCTTGGCTCGCACCACATGTTCTTGGCCGATGTGGTAGCCGTGGACGTGGAGGAGGATTTGATCGATCAGCACGGCAAGCTCCGTCTGGATAAAGCCAACCTTGCCGCCTTTGCGCACGGCGAATATTTCGCGCTTGGCAAAAAGATCGGCGATTTCGGATTTTCGGTCAGAAAAAAGAAAAAAACACCGCCCAAAGGCAAAAAATCGTAAGGAAAAGGGAGAATTTGCAAAAAATTCTCCCTTTTTTATTTTTGTTGCTTTAGTTTTGGGTGATGCGAATATCATCCACATCAAAGCAGGTCCATCCGCGTGCAATGAGATGGATCTCACGGTCGGCGGTGACCAATGCATCGGTCACGTCGAGCAGCAGAGCACCGCTTGCATCCATCAGCTTGACCGCGCGCATGTACGTGTAGTTACTTGCCGGATATGTGCCTTGGTCGCCAAGCTCCGCATAGCAGAGCAGCGCGTCATTGACGAAAATACTGATTCTGTCGCCGTTGTCTTCAATTCTGAAGGTGTTGAATTCGTTCCCTAACGCAAGATCAAAGAATACGGATTGCGAGGCGACCTTGTAGCTGTCCCCCTCGGGCAGGTATTGCTTGATCGCAATACGTACACCGTTTTCGGTGGGATAGAGCATGATGCCGCTGCCGCCAACCAAGAGATTGGTATCCTCGTCGTGATGCGCCAGCTTGCGATCCGCGCTGCGTACCGCAATACCGCCAAGGCGCTCCGAAGGGCCTCCCACCGTTTCGCTGCTCAGCAGTCGCCAATCCAGCGAAAGGGTATAATCATCGGGCAGCGCACCATCCTTGAGGCCGGCAACAAAATAGGCAGTATTGCGCAGAAAGCGGTTGCCGTCCTGTTCGGTGACTGTAGCTGCGGGGCGACCGATCTCCGCGTAAAGTGAGAACAGCACGCTCCAGACATCTCCGAAAGCTCCGCCTAACTCCGTGGAGCCTGTTGCAAGATCCTCGAAATCGCAGACATTTGTATAGATGGAAGGCGCGATCTCAATAAAGGCACAAACGGGATAGGCTTGGTTACCAAGCGTGGCGGTGCCGTTGATCACGACCTCACCGGAAACGGACGTATCAACCTGTCCTTCCCACATGACCTGTGCGCTTGTGCGGAATCCATTGTCCATCAGAATGTCAACATAGGAGGGAAGAGCATACGCTTTGCCAACCGAGGTGTAACCCCATACGTCAAGCGCCTTGAGTGCCCGGGGGGCAGAGTCCTCTGCATCATACTTCACGGTTTGCTCCCCGTACGTGGGGCCGAGAATGGGTGTGTTGGTTGAAGGATCAACGGCGATCAGACCGTAAGCCTGGTCAAAGATCACCTTGTCGATGGTCATTTGTACACCCTGAACAACACCGCCGCCCGTGACGTGTGCAGCGATCCAAAGTCCGCCGTCAGGGCCTTGGAAGATCGAGTTATGACCGCATTCACGGTATTTGTCCTGGTGCAGGTAGTAGCTGTCCTGATATTTGCCACCGTAGAAGTCGCAGCGCTCTTGGCTCATGGCACCGTACATGGGATTTTCGTACATGGTCCAAGGGCCGTTGATATTCTCTGCCACAGCAACACCGATCTCGTATCCTCTTGCCCAGGTGGAGTAGAAGCAGTAGTAGCGTCCCTCGTGCTTGAGTACGTAAGGCCCTTCAAAGCCGACGTTGGGACGTTCGGCATTCCATGCGTCGGAATCGGGGATGGGGGAGATGATTTGCTTGACAGAGGACAAGAACTGCAGATTTTCAAGATCGAATTTTGCCATCCATATGCCCGAGGCAAACAGATAGATCTGTCCGTCGTCATCGGCAAACAGGTGGGCATCGTTGCCAAGTGCCAGCGGAGCGTTGGGATTCATGATCGTGTACGGACCTTCGATGCTGTCAGCCACAGCAAACAAAAAGCCGTGGTTGCTTCCGTCCAGGGCGCAGCAGTTGACGGTGACATAATACTTCCCATTGTGCGCAAACAGCTCAGGAGCCCAGAAGCGTTCGCTGTACCATTTGTTTTCGGACTGATCGGGGGTTTTGACAATATAATCAATAAAATCCCAATGCAAAAGATCGGTGGATCTGTACAGCGGAACACCCTTGGTGCGGTCAGCCTGGTTTTCTTCCATGCCGTAGGGCGGGAGTGTGCCGGTCATATACCAAGCGTCGTCAACTCTGAGAATAAAGGGATCGCGAACGTGCTCAACGCCGCTGTTGTTTGCATAGCTCAAGGGGTTTGCCCACGTAAAGCTTTCTGTGTCGGGGGTAGGATCAATGGGCTCGGTCGTTACGGGCTCGGTTGTGCTTTCAAGCTCGGTCACGCTTTGTGTACCTCCTTGTGTGGATTCAAAGGGATCGGTGAGTGGTGGCTTTTCCTGCGGTGTGCAGGAGCAGAGCAGCGCAAGTGCCAGCGTGCTTGTCAGCAGGGCCTTGATGAATGAACGAAAATGAGGATTTGCTTTTTGCCGAAAAAGTTTCATTGTTTGTCCTTTCTGCATATGTGTTACGCTGATCAATATTTGCAAAAGAGATTGACTGGCGTGGGGTTCTATGGTATTATTATATCATACGCACATCTTGACGCATAGAACATTATTGCGGAAATACAAAGGAAAATATACGAAAATTGTTATGGATGAAATTTTGAAATATCTCAATCATCGCCCGGACGGCATTCCCGAGCGTATTCACTCTTATATGGGAACAGGGCAAAGCTGGCTGCCCTGTTACGTGGAGTCCATGGGGATCAATGCTCAGGGAGAGCGTTTTTTTACCGAACGAAGCGGCTACGATACGTTTTTCGTTTGTCTGACGCAGCTTGGGGAAGGATCGGTACGTTGTAACGGTCATGCGTACACCCTGCGGGAACAGGATCTGCTGATCCTGGATTGTATGGAGCCGCATTACTACTGTACTCAAACGCCCGTATGGCAGTTTCTGTGGATCCATTTCAAGGGATACGGATGTCGGGAGCTGTTCAGAAAGGTGTGTCCGGAGGGGATCTTTTATCTGCATCTGGAGCAACCCGAGCCGATATATACGCTGTATCAGCAGCTTGTGCCGTTACTTATGAATCAGACGGTGGCAGATGATCTGCGCGCCTCCGAGCTTTTGGGATCGTTTCTGCATACGGTTGCGGGGTATGCATTATGGGGAGAGGCGCAGCGTATGCCGCTGCCGATTGAGCGAACCGTGGCTTATTTGCAACAGCATTATCAAGAGAATATTTCTGTGGGAGTGCTTGCCGAGCGTGAAAATTACAGTGTATATCACTTTACCAAGCTGTTTGCCAGATATACGGGGCAAACGCCTTATCAGTATATCCTTTCCTTACGCTTGAGAGGTGCGCAGCAGATGCTTGTAACCACAAATTATTCAGTAGAAGAGATCAGTCGATTCAATAATTTTTCAAGCTGCAGTCGGTTCATCGCCTATTTTGTGAAGCACTTTGGGGTGACGCCGTTGCAGTATCGGAAAAATGCCTCGATTGCGTCTTTATAAGAACCAAAATTGCATAAAAGAGCAACACGGAAAGATTGCCGTGTTGCTCTCATTTTGTAATCAGTCCTCAACCAGTCTGGGGCAATTCTCGCCTGCCTTATAGGCGGCGACGTATTGCTTGAGCCATTGATAATACAGGTCGCCGTGACCGCCCTCCATGGGCTCAATGTCGCGGCTGTATTCCTGGTTGTAGTTGTCCACGAACTGCGTCTGACCGTCCACGATAAATCTCTGTGCCGCCCATTCGTTCCACCAGGTGATGGTAACGACCTTGGGATGCACGCGGAAGGCCTCCTTCCATTGCGTATAGAAGAAATTACCGTTGTCTCTGCCGTGTGCGGTGGGCATGGACATATAGGTCTCCTGGGTTGCAACGGCAACCGAGATCTGCTCAACCACGCCGTCCTGCTTGTAGGCGGTCTTCTTGTTGCTGACGTTGAGGAATCTCCAGCACTTCTCGCTGGTCAGACCCCACATGTGGCGAACGGTGAACTTTTCGGGGCAGGGGAAGGAATCCACGCTTTTCGTGTAGATCATAAAGGGCTTGCCCTCCCAATAGACAAAGCAATCGGCATAGGGGTTATTTTCGGTGTAATAGCGATCGTAAAGTGCCTCGATCATAGGGCCATCGGACGTGCCGCACCAGCATACGATATACGGAGTGCGGTAGCCCTGGGCACGCAGCTCCAGCGTTGCGCGGCAAAGCGTGTCCAGCGGGTCAAACATCCAAACCTTGCCCATGGCGGTGTTGGTGATGTAGCTGTCGTTTGCATTGGTGTAGTCCAGAATGATAAAGTCCACGTCAGCCTCGCCCAAAAGAATGAGGTTGTTCTTTGCGGCCTCGATATCGGTGGAGCGGTAGTAGCCCTGCGCAGGCTTTGCCCAGTAGTGGAAGGCATGCTGGGGACCCCAGTCCTTTTTGCCCTCCAGCACCTCGGTGATGTTGTTGAAATCGGTCACAGGCTCAGTGCCCGAGCCGAGAATACCGTCAAACCAGACCGAGTAGCAAATGCTGACAAGGTCGGTCTTGTCGGTCATATCCAGACCGGGATTCACACCCTCGTCGGGGATCGCGGTAATCACGGTTTCCACTCTCTTGTCCTCCTTCTGGCAGGCATACATGTTAAGGTTGTCAATCACGCTTGCGCCCATGTGGGTAAAGAATACGAAGTAGTCGCCGGCATAGGCGCTCATTTTGTTGGCGGTTTCGGCAACCAGAGTGCCTTCTGCATTGTAAACGCTGAGCGTGGTGTTGTTCATAGCGGTCTTGAGCAGCAGCTGTCTTTGGCCGCCGTCATAGATGCCGTAAATGTAGGTGTCGTAATTTTCGGTGCACACAATGTCCACGTGCTGCATCTCGCCAAAGCCCTTGGGGATCTTGACAGAGGTAAAGCCTGCGGGCCAGCCTCCGCTTGTGCCGCCAATGACCGTGATAACGTCATTGCCGGAGAACGAGAACCAAAGGCCGTCACCGGGGGCATCCGGGATCTTGCCGGAGTAGTTGGAAACGTAGCAGCCGATGAAGGTGGAAATCCAGGTGTGCGTGCCGGTGCTTTCTGCATGGGGGGTAAAGCTCTTGATATCCAGAGAAAGCTGTACCTGGTGATTTTCCTTGACAGAGGCGGGAACCAGGGGCGACCAGGTCGACCAGCCCTTGCCAAAGTCCGTGCCGTCGTGTATGAAGCAAAGCTGACCGTCAATCACGGTTGCAAGGCTTGCATCGCGATAAGCCAGCTTGCCGTCGGCGGTCTTGTCGCCGTCGTTGAAATTGACCGAAAGAAGGTTGACCACGCCGGTCTGCTCGTCGCTGACGACCTGACCCATCAACGTAGTGTCAAAGCCGTCAACCGAGATCTGAACGTCCTCTTTGATGTAGGACATGCCGGGGTAGTAGTCCACCGGGCCGTCGGCAACGTCGGTTTCGGTTTCGGTTTCGGACTCGCTCTCAAAGTCCGGGGTGGTGGAGGGCTCGGTTTCCACCGTGCCGTCGGTGGTCTGATCGGGCACCTCGGGGGGCGTGGTGCAGGATGCCAGCGGCAACAGCATGCAAAATGCAAGCATAAACAGTAAAAGGCGCAGGGTGGTTGGTTTCATAATAAACTCCTTTTTTGCTTCACTTTAATTCTATTATACAAGAACCGCCCGTCTTTGTCAATGTGTATAGTCTGTTAATTTCACGCGCAGATGCTTGACAGATCCAAGTATATCCCGTATAATGAATATATAGTTCAAAAAGAAACTAAAACGGAGGGTATATGCATTATTCGGAATGGCTTGGAAGGCTGTATATTTTGGAGCAATATCTTGAGGAGTGTATCGCACCCGTGTGTCATGAATACCACATCAATGCCACCGAGATGACGGTGCTTCTTTTCGTGCACAACAATCCCCAAAAGAATACCGCCAGAGACGTCATAGAGTACAGCCGTCTGGCCAAGGCCAATATTTCTAAGGCGGTGGAGCATCTGATGCGCAGGGATCTTTTGGTGCGCGTGCGCGACAGTCAGGATCGCAGACTCATGCATCTTTGCCTGACCGAGACGGCCGAGCGCATCATGCCCGATCTGCACGCGGCGGCAGAGAAATATCTGCGCGGCCTCTTTGCGGATTTCTCTCCCGAGGAGCTGTATGCTTACACTCAATTCAACGTCCGTATCGGAAAGAATGCCGAGGACAGACTTTCGAAAAATCAATAAATTATGAGCCCCGCCGTTGACAATCGGTGGGGCTTTTGCTATAATGAAGTCAGTAAATCTCAATCTTCAAGGAGACAAAGTATGAAGCAACTGCACCTGATCTGTAACGCACATCTTGACCCCGTTTGGCAATGGGATTGGAATGAGGGCGCGTCTGCCGCGCTGGCAACCTTTTATTCGGCAGCCGAGCTGGCGGATGAATACGACTATATCTTCTGCCACAACGAGGCACTCTTGTACCAGTGGATCGAGCGCTATGATCCCGCGCTGTTTGCCCGCATCGGGGAGCTGGTCAAGGCAGGAAAGTGGCATATTATGGGCGGCTGGTACATCCAGCCCGACTGTAACGTACCGAGCGGAGAGGGCTTTGTGCGCCAGATTGAAACGGGACTGACCTATTTCAAGGAAAAATTCGGTGTGCGTCCTACCACGGCGGTCAACTTTGACTCGTTTGGACATACCCAGGGTCTTGTGCAGATCCTTACAAAGACGGGATATGACAGCTATATCTTCTGCCGTCCTCTGGTGCCCATGATGGATCTGCCGCACATGCTCTTTGAGTGGAAGGGCTTCGACGGAAGTTCGGTCAAGGCCGCCAGATTTGAGGACGATACTATCTATTGCTCCGAGCTTGGAAACGCAGTGAACGCCATTAAGAGAAAGATGCGTCCCTGGGAAAACGAGGACGTGGCCTTCTGCCTGTGGGGCATCGGCAACCACGGCGGCGGTCCCTCCAGAAAGGACTTGTCCGAGGTTGGTGAGTTTATGCAGGAGCAGCTTGGAAACGGCGTGCGCATCATGCATTCCACCCCCGAGCAGTTCTTTGCCGCGGCAACCCCCACGGTGAGCTTGGACGGCGCCCTGCAGCCCTGCTTTGTCAAGTGCTATTCCTCTGTCAGTACGCTCAAGCGCAGATATGCAGAGCTTGAGGATAAACTGCTCATGACCGAAAAGATCTGCGCCCGCGCCGCGATCGAAACCGATTTTGAATACGATAAGGCCGCGCTGGACGAGGCTCAGCGCATCATGGCCATGATCCAGTTCCACGACGTGCTGTCGGGCACGAGTATTCTGGAGGGTAACGTGTCGTCCCTGCGCAAGGCCGACTACGCCCTGGAGATCTTAGACGAGCAGTTCTCGCGCGCCTTCTTCAAGCTGTACGAGGGATGGACGCGCGGCAAGGGCGGGGAATATCCCTTTGCGGTATTTAACCCCCATCCTTATGAGATCGACGGTGTGTTTGATCTGGAAATGCTGCTTTTGGACGCGATCGACTCTACGGGGCCTACCATGTATCATCTGGAGGTGCGCGACCAAAACGGCGTTTGCGTCACCCAGCTGACCAAGGAAAGCTCGACCATCAATATGGACAGAAGAAAGAGAGTGACCGTGCGCGCAAAGCTTGCTCCCATGTCGCTCTCGCGCTTTGACGTCAAGATCAGCGTGGTGGATCGCGTGCCGGTCGACAAGACTCCGCAGACCCACTTTGAGATCGGCGGGCAAAAGCTTGATTTCTGCCCCGAGTGCGGATGTCTTGCGGGCCTTTCGGTCGACGGCAAGCAGTATCTGGACGGCGGTGCGTTCAAGCCCGTGGTCTTTACCGATAACGAAGACCCTTGGGGCTGGTGGATCAAGACGCTCAGCAACGATCTGACCCACCTTGAGTGCAAGACCTCCCTGCGCGTCATCGAGCGCGGCGACGTGCTGACAAGACTGGAGAGCGAATATACTACCGGCAAGTCCGACGTGCGCGTGGGCTACACGGTATACAATGACCTGCCTTACGTAGACGTCAAGGTCAACGTGTGCTGGAATGATGCGGGCAAGGGTCTGAAGCTGGAGATCCCCGTCAAGGAGATCGGCAAGTTTATCGGTCAGACTGCGTTTGGTACACAGACCTACGAGCAGGATCTGGAGCAGTGCTCGCAGAGATTTGTTGCTGTCGAGAGCGGCGACAAGGTGCTGGGTGTGTTCAAGAGCGGCTCTTACGGCTGCTCGGTCGAGAACGACAAGCTGTACCTGACGCTGCTTAACGGCTCGGTTTACTGTGCGCATCCCGCAGGCGATAAGCCGATCCTGCCCGACGAGCGTTATTACGACTACATCGACCTTGGTGTGCATGAATTCTCGTTCCGCCTTGAGGTCTGTGACAAGTGCGAGCTGGAAAGAAAGGCAACCGAGTTCTCGCAGAAGCCTTACACGCTCAACGTTTACCCGCACGGCAAGGGTGTTTCGTATGATAACTCCCCCGTGACGCTGTCCGACAACGGTATTGCGCTGTCCGCGTTCCGTAAGATGGATGACCGGACCTACATGATCCGTCTGTTCAACAATCTGGATGCGGGTCGCAAGTGCACCTGCAACGTCATGGGCACGGCCATCGATCTGGACTTTGGAAAATACGAGGTCAAGACGCTGCTTTACAAGGACGGAGCATTGACCGAGCATGATTCTATGCTGATGCTGTAATAAAACAAAAAATTCCCTGCGGCACGCCGCAGGGAATTTTCCTTTTATTTCAGCCTCGGCTTCCAATGTATGCTCTTCCAATAGCGATCCATCAGTACCGACACGTTTTTGACCGTTTCCTTGATGCGGAAGCGTTTTGAATGCTTGACAAAGTATTGCGAGGGCATATCCGAGAGCTGCAGAGGCGCGTAAAAATGCCCCTCGTAGACCTTATAGCGCGCGAGATTTCTCGCCAGACCGCGAATGGAATAAAAGCGTCCCGGATTAATACCCGCGCCGGTCATGCTGATCAGCTCGGTGGCAAAATCCACGCAGGTGTGGCATCGCTCAAGCGCGACGCGGCGGCGGAAGAGGAAGGTCAGCGCGCCGATGTAATTGTAAACGTAGTCTTGTGCCTCTGCCTGATATCGGTACAGGTGCGAGCGGATGGCGGTATATTGCGCATCGGTCACGGGAATGGCGCAGATCTGCACCGAGGCGGCGGTGTTGCGCCGCAGATAACGCTCGGGTGTCTCGACCACAAAGCCGCCGCAGAAGGGGGTGTCGTCGTAACGGCGGGCAAACGAATAGAGCGTTTGCAGATTGCCGTCCAGCGAGATCGACACGTGGTTGTAGCGGTGGTGGGTCAGCGAGCGGATGAATTTTGCGATCATATACTGCGTGGAGGAGAATATGACGTAAACGTATTTCGGGGAATCGACCATATACTGCCTCCTTTCATTGTTATAGCCGAAGAGAGTCGAACTCGCACGGTTTTGAGAGGCAAATATCCGCACCTGCTGCAGAAAAATTTCTCGCAATATCTTATATTGCTTCAAAATTTCTCTTTGCATTTGCCGAATATTTGCTCACTCAAAACTGCGAAGCACCCTCCGGCGTTGCAATTTTTGATGGATTTTGTCGAAGCGAGTCGAAGCAAGATACGCATCTTGCAAGGCGAGTTTCGGCACAAGACACAAAAATTGCTCGTCGCAGGGCGTATGATTTGACTTTCTTCGGTTATGACCATCTTGCGAGTAAAAGCACGCCGAAAGATGCGGAAATTGCTCGCCGCAGGGCGTACGAGTCCGATTCTCTTCGGCTATAGCAGATTATAGAACATGATAATACCGATGAGGTTGGTTGCTAAGTTGGATGCCATGTGGACAAGCCAGGACGGCAACAGACTCTTGGTTTTGTGGTTGAGGAATGCGAAGATACAGCCGCCCATGGCCATGCCCAACAGAGCAAGCGCGAAAATGACGGGCGAGAACCAGCCGTCCATAAACGCGACGTGGTAGGCTGAGAATAACAGCGAGCTTGCAATATACGCAAAGGGGACACCCAAGGGGAGCATGCCGAAAAAGCAAAAGCCGCGAAAGAAGAATTCCTCCAAAAGGGAATTGACAAGTGCTATGTAAATGGCAACAAACACGAAATTTTCGCGCGTTACGCCGGCATCGGCGGTGACCGAGTCTGTCACAGACGAAAAATCAATAAAGCCGCGCAGGGCGAAAAAAGCCACCATGATCACCGAGAATACACCCAAGGCCAGCGGAAGAGTCAGCGCAAGGTGCTTTTTCTGCATGGAAAACAGTTGACGCGGCGAGAGTGACTTGGTACACAGCAGGAAAATGACGGGAATGCCTCCAAACAGCACCAGCTTGATCGCACTCTTGACGGCATACGGTGGGGAGAGAACAGCGTCTACAAGCCCCATGCAAACACAGAACAACAGAGAGAGCCCCAGCACAATCAAGGCTCTGCGCTTCGATTTTTCCATCATGCCACCTCTTTTCTGACTTCGGTGCAATTATACCACAAGGCAGCGGTACCGTCAAGCACTTTTGCGTCGAATTAAGAAACCTTCAGATTTTGGAAATGCGTATCTTGCTTGAAAATATTGAATTTATGAAAATAATTTGCTAAAATACTGTCAAAAAGAGAAGTGATTTGCGAGATGTATAGTAGAATCAATTTGAAAGGAGAAAGTCGATATGCAAGACAGTCAGATTATTGAACTGTATTATGCAAGAGATGAGCAAGCCATTGCCCAATCCTCGGAAAAATACGGTGTCTATTGTACAAGTATCGCGCAAAACATTTTACAAAATCTGCAGGATAGCGAGGAATGTGTCAACGATACGTGGTTGGGCGCGTGGAATACCATTCCTCCGGCAAAGCCATCGGTACTGAAAACCTATCTTGGCAAAATCACCCGAAATCTTGCCATTAATAAATGGCGATACAATCACTCGAAAAAGCGAGGTGTGGGAGAGGTTACGGTGGCTTTGGAGGAGCTTGCGCAGGTCACCGATGCAGGATATGACGTCAGAGAAAGCTTTCGCGAACAGGAATTTTTGCGCATTTTTAACCTGTTTTTGCGCTCTCTTCCCGAGCGCGAGCGCAATATTTTTATCAGACGATATTATTTTGCAGACAGTGTTCCCGATATCGCTACGTGGTTTGGCATTTCACAGAGCAACGTGTTCAAGATTCTTTCCAGAACCAGAGCCAAGCTCAAGCAGTATTTGGATAAGGAGTGGTATGCGATATGACAGAGCTTGATTTCTTTATCCTGATGAGCGAGATTGATGACGATCTGATTCTGTCAGCTTCTGTTCGTCCCACCATGATTCACAGACCACGATTTCGTGTCGCCATACTGGCAGGGGCCATCGCGCTCTTGCTGGTTGTTAGTGTCATAGCCACCCCCTTGACCATAGCCATCTCTTACATGAATGAGCATCCTGAGATCCAGGGTGGTCTGATTTATGCCATGGACGCGATGCTTGAGGATGAGGATCACTTTATCCATCAAATTTTTCCCGAGGCTATCAGAGATACATTGGGATCTGTGTTTGACGCTTTGACAGGCGGCAATGGCGATCCCGAAAACACGCCCTCGACCTCTGAGCCTATTACCGAACAGACAACCGAAGAGCCGACGGAAGAGCCGACGGAAGAGCAGACGGAAGAGCAGACGGAGGATACCACCGAGCATGTGCATGACCCTGCGGTTGACGATCCTGTTCCCGCAACCTGTCAAAGCACCGGACTGACCGAGGGTTCTCATTGTAAAGAGTGCCTTGAGGTGATCGTTCCGCAGCAGATCATTCCTGCGCTGTATCATCGATTCGAAGATCAGAACGTATGCATAATTTGCGGAAATGAATTCTTTAGTGAAGGGATGGAGTATGAGCTTACTGACAAAGGTTACATTCTGGTTGGACTTGGCTCTTGTGAGGCAGAGGACATTGTCATCCCTGCCTCTTACAAGGATCAGCCCGTGATTGCAATCGGGGCGTCCGCTTTTGGACTGACCGGAGATGCGGATCATCCTATTCTGATGAAAAAGGTCTACATTCCCAATACAATTGAGCGTATTGAAGAGAGTGCTTTTGAAGGCTGCCGCCAACTTGAACAAATCATTTTTCAGGAAAACAGCAGTCTGGAGAGCATTGGAAAGCGGGCGTTTGCCGGCTGCCCCATCGTCTGTCTGGATCTGCCCGAGGGCTTGAAAACGATAGAGGAAGGTGCGTTCGTGACTTGTTCTGAGTTGACCGAAATCACGATTCCTACCACGCTGCAGCAAATAGGAGATGACGCCTTTCGGTATGCGAAGGCACTCAGCGTTGTCCGCATCAAGGACTTGGAAAAATGGTGTGCGATTGATTTCTTTTCTCAATATTCAAATCCTGCCGGTCTGGCAGAGAAGCTTTACACAGCTGACGGGGAATTGATCGAGCATCTGGTGTTGCCTGAGGGAATGACTGAGATTTCCGCCTATGCATTTTATAAGGTGAAGAGCATTCAATCGGTGACCTTCCCCACCACGCTGCAAAGCATTGGAAATCAGGCGTTTGGCTCCAACGGAAATTTAGGCGACGTTTATATATCGGATCTGTCCGCTTGGTGCCGTGTGAACAGGGACGGAGATGAATCCGTATTTACTTCAACGCTGTATCTGAATGGGGTCGAGGTGGTTGACCTTGTGATTCCGGATGACGTTGATAGAATTGGTACGTATGCATTTTCTCGTTTTTCATCGATCAAAACGGTGACAATGCCAAATACCGTTACCGAAATCGGGGAAGGTGCATTTATGCACACTTGGTATCTGGAGCGCATTTCTCTCTCAGACGCAGTGACTGCATTGCCCGACAAGCTGTTTTACGAAAACAGGAATCTGCAGGAGATCAAGATGCCCGAGCAGCTTGAAAGCATTGGCGAATCTGCCTTTTATCTGTGTGAATCCGTAAAGGAGATCACCATTCCCGCCAAGGTGAGTAAAATCGAAGTGGATGCCTTCGCACAGTGCTGGGGGCTTTCCAAGGCGTATTTTGAAAACCGGGAGGGCTGGGTGACCGTTTCGACCGGTAGCGATGAGCCTTACACATGGCACCCCGATTGGTTTGCTTATCCTGCGGATGCGGCAAGCGCGCTGAAGGACTACAGCTATTGTGTGTGGTATCGCTCGTGATCCGATATTGCCTGATACAAGCTTACAAAAAAGAACCGAGATCTTGTGATCTCGGTTCTTTAAATTATGCCGTGACGATGCCGGCGGCCTTTTGCAGGCCAAGCTTTTTGACTGCATCCTCGCGCATTTTGTATTTGAGGATCTTACCCGCCGCATTCATGGGGAAGGCGTCCACAAAGTCGATATACTTGGGCACCTTATGGCGTGCCATGTGGTCCAGAATATATCCCTTCATTTCCTTTTCGGTCATACTCTCACCCTCCTTGAGAATGATGCAGGCCATGATCTCCTCGCCGTACTGCTCATCGGGTACGCCGATGACCTGCACGTCCTTGACCTTGGGATGGGTATAGATAAATTCCTCGATCTCCTTGGGGTAGATGTTCTCGCCGCCGCGGATGATCATGTCCTTGAGGCGGCCGGTGATGCGGTAATTGCCCTCGGGAGTTTTGCAGGCGAGGTCGCCGGTGTGGAGCCAGCCGTCGGCGTCGATGGCAGAGCGGGTGGCGCTGGGCATCTTGTAATAGCCCTTCATGATGTTATAGCCGCGGGCTACGAACTCGCCGTCAACGCCGTCGGGAACTTCCTCGCCGGTCTCGGGGTCAACGATCTTGCACTCAACGCCGAAGAAGGGGCTGCCGACGGTATTTACGCGCACTTCGAGAGAGTCGGTGGTCTTGGACATGGTGCAGCCGGGGGAAGCCTCGGTCTGACCGTAAACGATGCATATCTCGGGCATGTTCATCTTGTTTACAACGTCCTCC
>JAZULL010000138.1:0-27040 GCA_045603085.1 Eubacteriales bacterium
ACTTGAACTTTCATTCAGTGCTAAAATGACAGTATCTTGTTATTTACCCGGAGGTACTTACTATGAACAGAGTGTATAATTTTTCCGCAGGCCCTTCCATGCTGCCCCTTCCCGTGCTCCAAAAGGCACAGTCCGAGATGCTGTGTTATGGCGAGAGCGGCATGTCAGTTATGGAAATGAGCCACCGTTCTGCCGACTATATGCAGATCATTGAAAAGGCTGAGGCTGATCTTCGCGCGCTGATGCAGATCCCCGATAACTACAAGGTGCTGTTTCTGCAGGGCGGCGCTTCCACCCAGTTTGCATCTGTTCCGCTCAACCTGATCGGCACCACCAAAAAGGCTGATTACGTGGTTTCGGGTCAGTTCTCCGAAAAGGCTTATAAGGAAGCTCTTCGCATGGGCTTTGACGCCAAGTGCATTGCCTCCTCCAAGCCTGACACGTTTTCCTACATTCCCGCATTTACTAAGGATGATATCCGTCCCGATGCGGCTTACGTACACGTTTGCTACAATAACACCATTTTCGGCACAAAATTCCCCGAGGTGCCCGATACCGGCGATATCCCGCTGGTAGCCGATATGTCCTCCTGCATTCTCTCCGAGCCCGTGGACGTTTCCAAGTTCGGCGTGATCTACGCAGGTGCACAGAAGAACATGGCGCCCGCAGGACTGACCGTAGTCATCGTGCGCGACGACCTCTTGGATCGCGCTCTGCCCGGCATTCCCACCATGCTTGAGTGGAAGGTCATGGCCGAGAACGATTCCATGTATAACACCCCTCCCTGCTACGCCATCTACATGGCAGGTCTGGTATACGAATATCTGCTGGAGATCGGCGGCCTTGAGGCTATTGCAGAGATCAATTACAAAAAGGCCGGCATGCTGTACGACTACCTCGACTCCACCGATTACTATATCACCCATGCACAGCCCACCTTCCGTTCCATCATGAACGTCACCTTCAAGACCGGCGACGAGGCGCTGGATAAAAAGTTTGCATCCGAGGCCGCAAAGGCAGGCTTTAAGAACCTCAAGGGTCACCGCTCGGTTGGCGGTATGCGCGCATCCATCTACAACGCCATGCCCACCGAGGGGATTATCGATCTGATCGCCTTTATGAAGAAGTTCGAAGCCGAAAACCCCAAAGCATAATCCCATATTATCAGGAGAATTACCATGAAGAATATTCAGCTGCTCAATAAGATCGCCAAGGTAGGCCTTGCCAAGTTCCCTGCCGATTACAATATTGCCGAGGCAATCGATGCCCCCGACGGCATCATGGTGCGCTCAGCCGTCATGCACGATATGCCCCTGCCCCAGTCCCTGCTGGGTATCGCACGCGCAGGCGCGGGTGTCAACAACATCCCGCTTGAAAAATGCGCCGATGCGGGCATCGTGGTCTTCAACACCCCCGGTGCCAATGCCAACGGCGTCAAGGAGCTGACCGTTTGCGCACTGCTGCTGGCCGCAAGAAACATTGTGGGCGGCATCAACTGGGCGCAGTCGCTGGATCCCGCCACCGACGTGGCCAAGGCTGTGGAAAAGGGTAAGTCCGCATTTGCGGGCACCGAGCTTCGCGGCAAGACGCTGGGCGTTGTGGGTCTGGGTGCGATCGGCGGTATGGTTGCCAACACCGCGCTCTCTCTTGGCATGAACGTCATCGGCTGTGACCCCTTCCTGTCTGTGGACGCCGCATGGCATCTTGACCCCAGAATCGTCAAGGCGGCTTCGTTTGACGAGCTGTTTGCCACGGCTGACTATCTGTCGTTGCACGTGCCCGCCACCAAGGACACCAAGGGTATGGTCAACGCAACGTCTATTGCCACCATGAAGGACGGTGCCAAGATCATCAATCTGTCGCGCTCCGATCTGGTTGTGGCTGCCGACGTCATCGCCGCGCTGGAGTCCGGTAAGCTCTCGGCTTACGTGACCGACTTCCCCACACCCGAGCTGATCGGTGCAAAGGGTGCGGTCACCATTCCTCACCTGGGTGCTTCGACCGAGGAGAGCGAGGACAACTGCGCCGTCATGGCCGCAGAGCAGCTGGCCGATTACCTGGAGAACGGTAACATCGTCAACAGCGTCAACTTCCCCGCACTCACCATGCCCAGAACGGGCGAAAGCCGCGTTTGCGTCCTGCACAAGAACATCCCCAACGTCATCGCAACTCTGTCCGCCGCGATTTCTGCCAAGGGTCACAACATTGAGAACATGGCCAGCAAATCCAAGGGCGATTATGCCTACACCATGTTTGATATCAGCGGTAGCATGACCCCCGCCGAGATGAACGGTATTGACGGCGTGCTGCGCGTGCGTTGCATTTGATTTGTCTTAAAAAAGCTATGTTTTCTGCGGAAAACATAGCTTTTTTGTTTGATTTTCGGGTAGTTATTTGTCAAACCCCATTGAAAAAGGTTACGGATTGTGCTAAAATGAATCTGTATGACTTATTGACGGCTTTCGCCAATGAAAGACACCGGAGGAGGCATTGACATGCAACAGTTCATGTATTGGAGTATTTCCAGCGTCACCCTCATGTTGACTATAGCTACGTTCATTCTGACAGTACGCGAGATCCGCCAGACCGGAAAGCGCAGACGCTTTTCGCTGGTGCTTTTGTCGAGCGCACTGTTGATCACGGTGGACATTCTGTGGGTACTGTGCGAGGACAATATCATTGTACTTCCCATATTCGTTGACCACGTCTTAGCCGTTTCGTATTACGCCTTCACCGGTGTGGCTTCGCTGTGCTGCTATTTGTACTCGGACAGTCTGCTCCGCATCCCCGGGAGCCGCAAAAAGGAAACCGTTCTGTTTTTGCTTGTGCTGCTTCCCGCCGTGGCCAATACGGTTCTGGCGCTCGTTTCCATCCGCACGGGCTGGGTCTACACCATCGATCCCGCCACGGGTGTGCACACGCGCGGTTCACTGTACTTTGTGCATCTGATCACCTCTCTGCTTTATCTTGGTCTGGTTGGGGCCCGCGCGCTTGCTAAAACCATTATGCAAAAGGATTCCGTCACACGAAACAGATACCTTTCCATTACGCTGTATTCCTGCCTGATCATGGGGTTGGCCCCCGTCCAGTCTCTCGTACCCCAGTTCCCCTTCGTAAACGTTTCCATGACGCTGGCCGCCATGCACGCATTCTTCTTTATCAACACCTATGAGCGCGGACAGATCTCGATCTACTCCCAGCTGCAAGGCTTCGGTCAGCTTTTCCTGAGCGCCTACTGCGTGGACGTGAGTGAAGAAGCTTTGCAGCGTATCAGCATCGCGGACGGCATTCGCCATTCGGCAATCTACCGCGAGCAAAAGGCACCCTCCAAGCGCCCCTATCTCAAAGCCATGCACGGATATATCAAAGGCTACGTGCACCCCGACGACCGCGACACCATGCACGAGGCTTGCGATCTGGACTACATTCAGAGCCACTTGAATGCAGATCACCCCTACTACCACGTGACCTACCGCCACGTATACGATGGGCAGACCAAATGGAACCGTATGTTCATCATCATGACCGGTCAGGACGACCGCGGTCACGTCAGCGAGGCCATCATGTGCTTTATGGACGTCAACCAGGAGCAGATGCTGGCTTCCAGCTCGGAATACTTCCGCAATCTGTTCACCAACGCCGCCACGGGTGCTTACCAGCGCATTATGCAGATCAACGTGACCCGTGATACGGTATACCACATCCGCATTGAAAACGGCAACATCGTCAAGGATCTCTCCTCGCACAACATCCGCGAGCACCTGGATCATTTTGCCACCACCGTAGCCCCCGAATTCCGCGAGGAGGTCATGGAAGCGTGCGAGCGCGCTCTGCAATGCACCGATCTCTCCGAGGAGATCTCCTACGGCTACAAGGGCTTGCTTGAGGGAAAGGATGAATACGGCTGGTTTATCTCCACCATCCGCGCCATGGAATACGAGGGAGACAGACTTCTGATGCTGTTTGTCTCGGACAACACCGACAAGATCCGCAACATCGAAATGATGGAGGAAATGCAGCGCGTCGACCAGATGAACTCGTTTATTGTGCGCGTGCTGACCTCTGCAGTTGAATATCGCAGCATGGAGACCGGCGACCACGTTCATCGCGTGACCTCGCTGACTCGCGCGATTTTGGAATCACTGATGCAAAAATACCCCGAATACGGCATCACGCCCCGCTCGGCAGACCGCATTGCAAGCGCTGCGGCCCTGCACGATATTGGCAAGATTGCCATTCCCGATACCATTCTGCTCAAGCCCGGTCGCCTGACCGACGAGGAATTTGCCGAAATGAAGCGGCACACCATTTACGGCTGTAACATGCTTGGCAAATATGAACGCACCGATAAATTCTACCGCTACTGCTACGATATCTGCCGCTATCACCACGAGCGATACGACGGTCGCGGTTATCCCGACGGGCTGGTTGGCGAGCAGATACCGATCTGGGCGCAGGTTGTGTCAATCGTTGACGTTTACGACGCACTGACCAACGACCGCTCCTATAAGACAGCCTACACCTCCGAACAGGCGGTTGCCATGATCGATGCGGGCGAGTGCGGCGCCTTCTCTCCCAAGATCCTGGAGTGCTTCCACGACTCTCTCGCATCTATATCTTAACCTCATTGGGGGTTGCCGCAGGCAACCCCTTTACTTTTTCCCCATGGTATGGTATAATGCTTATAAGAAACGTTCAAAAGGAGATTTTATGAAGCGTCTTATTTGTATTCTGAGCGTGCTGTTGCTGCTGGGCAATCTTATTTCCTGCAGTATCATTGGCACGACCGTACCGCCGTCCTATTGCATGCACTCCGATGCGGATGACAACGGCAAATGCGACGAGTGTACCCAATCGGTGCTGGTGGCGGTGGATCTTTACGCCGTCAACGACCTGCACGGCAAGATCTTTGATACCGACAGTCAACCCGGCGTGGATGAGCTGAATTGCTATCTGCGCTTGCAGAAAAAGAAAAATCCCAATACCCTCCTGCTCTCCTCGGGAGACATGTGGCAGGGCAGCTCGGAATCCAATTCCACCAAAGGGCTGATCGTGACCGACTGGATGAATGAGGTCGGATTTGTTTCCATGACGCTTGGAAATCACGAATACGACTGGGGCGAGCAGGCCATTCGCGACAACGAGGCGCTTGCCGAGTTCCCTTTCCTTGCCATCAATATCTACGAGCGCGACTCGGATAAGCAGGTAGACTACTGCCAAAGCTCCGTGTTTGTCGATCTTGGCGAGGTGCAGGTGGGCATTATCGGCGCGATGGGCGATTGCTATTCCTCGATCTCCTCGGATAAGGTGGAGGACGTTTACTTTATCGTGGGCGATGAGCTGACCGAGCTGGTCAAGGCCGAGTCTGAATCGCTTCGTGCCCTGGGAGCGGATCTGATCGTGTATTCTATTCACGACGGCGGCAGCTCCTATTCCGATCAAAGCTACTCCCATTACGACGTCACGCTGTCCGATGGCTACGTGGATATCGTTTTTGAGGGTCACTCACACAAAAGCTACGTCAATCAGGACCGCTTTGGCACCTATCACGTGCAGGGCGGCGGCGACAACTACGGCATGACCCACGCCAAGGCTTATATCAATTCGGTTACGGGTACCTCGGTGGTTTCAACAGCCGAGCTGATCCCCACCAAAATGTACGCCAATTACGGCGGCGACACCGTTATGCAAAAGCTGGCCGACAAATATTACGAGCAGCTCATGATCGGTGACCGCCTGCTTGGTAACAATGCGCGCAACCGCTCCTCGGGCGAGATCAAGCAAAAGGTGGCCGAGCTTTATCTGGAGCTTGGACAGACCGCGTGGGGCGAGCAATACGACCTCGTGCTGGGCGGCGGCTTTATCTCCACCCGCTCGCCTTACGATCTGGCCGCAGGTGAGGTCAGGTATGCCGATCTGCAAATGCTGCTTCCCTTTGATAATCAGATCGTGCTTGGTAGCATCAAGGGCTCGGATCTGCTCAGAAAATTCATCAATACGAGCAATTCCAACTACTATATCACCTATTCCGACTACGGAAACGGCGTCAAGGGCAGCATTGATCCCAACGCCACCTATTACATTATCACAGATACCTACAGCGCAACCTACGCGCCCAACCGCATTACCGTCGTGGATACGTACGATGATACTACCTTTGCACGTGACCTGATCGCAGATTACATCCAAAGCGGCGGTTGGAGTGAATGACCCCAAGACCGAGCCCCACACGGGCTCGGTCTTTTTCATATTCTTCTGTTTGCCATTTCTACAAAATTCGAGGTGCGAATTTGTGGGAAGTTACAAGATTGCTTTTTCCATCAAGATTTTTGCAAAAATGGTTTGCAATCGGCTCGATTTTATAGTATAATAATGTGTTAAGCAATTTTCTTATTTTTTATAGATGCAAGAGGTAACACATGCCAAAATACGAATCTCTCTCCCCCGCCCTGGCCGCCAATATCGTGCAGGACAGGCTTGAAGGTAAGCCTTTGCGAGTTGGATACGAGAACAGCTGCGTGATTCGCAGAAAAAGCATCGCGTCGGACAGCGCCACCGTATGGCGCCCGCCCTTTGTGCACGACATTGATAAAATTCTGCACTGCCCCTTTTACAACCGATATACCGATAAAACGCAGGTCTTTTCGCTGATCAAAAACGACGACATCACCCGTCGCAGTCTGCACGTGCAGTTGGTTTCGCGCATCGCGCGCACCATTGGCGGCGCATTGGGATTGAATTTGGATCTGATCGAGGCCATCTCCCTTGGTCACGACATCGGCCATCCCCCGTTTGCACACTCGGGCGAGGCCTATCTGTGCGAGCTGTATCATCAGCACACCGGCCGTTATTTCTTCCATAACGTGCACTCGGTGCGTGTACTGGACGCCATGTTCCCCTACAACATCAGCCTGCAAACACTGCACGGCATTGCCACACACAACGGCGAGGTGGAAATGATGGAATACGAGCCGCAGCCCGTTTCAAGCTTTGAGGAATTTGACCGCATGATCGAGCGCTGCTACACCGAGCCCGGCTATGCCAACACCATTCTCCCCGGCTCGCTGGAGGCCATCGTGGTTCGTATTTCGGACATCATCGCCTACCTTGGCAAGGACAGACAGGATGCCGACCGCGCGGGCGTGGCTTCGGAATCCGCGTTTTTCAACGAGGATATCGGGTCGATCAATGCCGAGATCATCAATAATCTGGTGGTTAACATCATCGAAAACAGCTACGGAAAATCCTATATCGGTCTGGATCAGCGTCACTTCAAGGCTTTGGTGGACTCCAAGGCCGCCAACTACCGCATGATCTACAATTATGCCGCTCCCAAGGCGAATTTAGAAAACACCGCAAAGCCCATGATGGCCGAGATCTACGGTCAATGCTTGGACGATCTGCGCGCGGGCAACAAAAATTCCCCCATCTATACACATCACATCAATTATCTGAACAAGATCCATTACAAGCGCTCAACGCCCTATGAAAGTTCGGAATACAATCAGATCGTGGTCGACTTTATAGCCGGCATGACAGAGACTTATTTTGTCGAGCTTCACCGCTACCTGTTCCCGAACAGCCCCTTGAAGGTGGAATATACCGGCTATTTTGATCAAAATTGAAGGAGAATATATATGTTTGAAAAAATTCTGGAGCAGATCCGCTGCCACGACACCATCATCATTCACCGTCACACCAACCCGGACGGCGACGCCATGGGCAGCCAGATCGGTTTGAAGCATATTATCAAGGAAAACTTCCCCGACAAGCGTGTGCTGGTCGTGGGTGACCCCGCCAAGCGCTTTGCATTCATGCAGGACAGCGTTATGGACGAGGTGGCAGACGAGGATTACCGTGATGCGCTGGCCATTGTGCTGGACACCTCGGCAAAGGCGCTGATCAGCGACGGCCGCTACACCACAGCGCACGTGTCCGCCCGCATTGACCACCACCTCTTCTGCGAGACCATTGCGGACATCGAGGTCACCGACAGCTCTTATGAAAGCTGCTGCGGTCTGATCACCGAATTTGCCATGGAGAGCGGTCTTACCCTCTCCCCTCTGGCCGCCAAGTCGCTCTACACCGGTATGGTGACCGACTCGGGTCGCTTCCGCTACGATTCGACCTCGGCCAACACCTTCCGCCTGGCGTCCTTCCTCAAATCGCACCCCTTTGATACCAACGATATTTATCGCAACCTGTATGCCGACGATTTCTCGTTCATCCGTCTGCGCGCATCGTTTGTGCTGAAAATTCAGTTCACCGAGCACAACGTGGGCTACATCTACACCACAAAGGAAGAATTGGCCGCCACGGGGGCTGACACCTTCACCGTCTCTCGCGGCATGGTCAACACCATGGGCGAAATCAAGGGCGTGGATATCTGGGTCAACTTCACCGAAACCGACGACGGCGTGCTGTGTGAGCTGCGCTCAAGCAAATACAACGTCAATGCCATAGCGGTCAAATACGGTGGCGGCGGTCACATCAAGGCCAGCGGCGCCACGGTCAAGGATCGCGCCGAGGCCATGCAGATGCTGGCCGATCTGAACGCTTTAGCAGCAGGAGGTAACTGATTATGCAGGTACTGCAACAAATTTTTGATAAGATCGAGCAATACGACCGCATCATGCTGTTCCGTCACGTGCGCGTGGACGGCGACTGTGTGGGCGCAACCAAGGGTCTGAAGTCCATTATCAAGCTGACGTGGCCCGAAAAAGAGGTTTACATCATTGACGGTCAGACCTCGGATTTTCTCGCGTTTCTGGGCGAGGACGATGCCCCCGTGGACGACGCGCTGTACGAGGGAGCACTGGCCATCGTACTGGACACCGGCAACGAGGGACGCATCTCCAACCCCAAATACGCGCTGTGCCGCGAGCTGATCAAGATCGACCACCACATCAACGTCGATCCCTACGGCGAGCTCGCATGGGTGCAGGAGGACGCCTCCTCCTGCTGCGAAATGGTAGCAAAGTTTTATTTCACGTTCAAGGATCAGCTCAAGATCGACGTGCAGGCCGCTACCTATCTGTACGCGGGTATGGTGACCGACTCGGGCCGATTCCGCTTCAGAAGCGTTTCAGGTGACACCATGCGACTTGCGGGCATGCTGCTTGATCTTGGTGTGGACACCGACGTACTGTTTGCACATCTGTACATGCAGGACGTGGAGTCCTTCAAGTTCAAATCCTTTGTCTATAAGAATATGAAAATGACCCCTGCGGGTGTAGCATATCTGTATATCAGCCGCGCCACCATGGAAAAATACGGCTTGACACACGAGCAGGCGGCCACCGCCGTTTCCCTCTTGGATTCTATCAAGGGCTCCTTGATCTGGATGATCTTTATCGAGCATGAGACCGAAATCCGCGTCAGACTGCGCTCTCGCTTTGTCACGGTCAATCAGATTGCAGAGAGATACAACGGCGGCGGTCACGATTGCGCCAGCGGTGCAACCGTCTATTCCAGACGCCAGGCCAATAAGTTGGTTCGGGAAGCCGATGCAACACTTGCAAAATTCAAACAGGAAAACGAGGGCTGGTTATGAAAATACTGATTACAAACGACGACGGCATCAAGGCCGCGGGCTTGATCTCTTTGGTCAAGTGGGCCTGTAAATACGGCGAGGTGACCACGGTTGCTCCCTTGCATGAGCAGAGTGGCAAAAGCCACGGCTTTGAGATTTATCATCCCATTGCCGTAAGCAAGTACGATCTCTGCCCCGAAACCACCGCCTACGCTGTGGATTCCACCCCTGCCGACTGCGTGCGCTGGGGTATCATTGGTCTTGGTCAGCAGTATGATCTGGTCATTTCCGGCATCAATCGCGGCTATAACATCGGCCAGGACATCGTATATTCCGGCACGGTTGGCGCGATCTACGAGGCGGCCATTCAAGGACACAGGGGCCTTGCCCTTTCCACCGCTCCCGACACTTTACCGGGCGCGCTGGAGCAGCTGGATTACGTGTTCAAGTTCTTGGAGCGCAACAATCTCTTTGCCCAGAACAATCTCTACAACGTCAATATCCCCGAAAATCCCCAGGGCATCCGCATCACCCGTCAGGGGCAGGCACGCTACTCCGACGAGTGGGTAGACATGGGCAACGGCACCTACCAGCAGGTAGGACAGTTCATTTTCGAGAACACCAACAATCTGGAGCTGGACACCGACTGCGTCATGAACGGCTATATTTCGGTCACTCCCCTGCAGTCCGACCGTACCAATCAGACCGTTTTTAAAAAGCTGGCGGGCTACTTAAACCAATAATTCAGCGCAACCAAAAAGGGGTTGCACCGCGGTGCAACGCCTTTTTGGTTCATTTTATAAACAGAATACTGTTTGCAAATTATTGAACTGCTACGATGTATACGTACTCGCCGTTGTAAGAAGCGAACTCAATCGTACCCATATAGTTCTTGACGTAACCGCAAACGGTAATGGTATCGCCAACCTTAAGTTCACCCATACCATCCATAGGATTCAAGGTGTAAATCAACATTTCGGTTGTACCATCAGAGAAGTAAACGTTCTTGTAGTAGTTACCGCCTTCACCGATCCGGGTTACAGTTCCCTTTGCGTATACCTTTTCAGAAGAAGCAGTGCCGTCAGTCAGATCTGCACACAAAGTCATAGCTTCGGTAACGGTCAAAGGAGTCTCCAGAGAACCGAAGTTGCCGGTTACAGGAGTATCGGGGGTGGTGTCGCCGCCCTCGCCGGGAACCAGCTCATCCAGAGTGCAGCCTGCGTTGAACTCAATGGTGCCGTTGTAGTTGGTGAAGGTACCGGTAACGGTAATAGTGTCGCCAGCCTTCAGGCCCTGTGCGCCCTCACCCTTCAGGCGGAAGCACATCATGGGCTTTTCGGTGTTACCGTCAACAATGATGGTAACCGTGATGTTCTGGTACTGATCGCTCCAGGCGGTGTTCACAGCGCTGATCACACCGGTCAAGGTGTAGCTCTCCTCGGTGGACTCACCGGGCTGGAGTGCATAAGCGATATCCAGGATCGCGCCCTGAGAAATCGCCTCACCCATGCTGACCAGCACGCAGCCTGCGTTGAACTCAATGGTACCGTTGTAGTTGGTGAAGGAACCTTCAACAGTAATGGCGTCGCCAACCTTGAGGTCCTTTGCACCGTCGCCCTTCAGACGGAAGCACATGATAGGCTTATCTGCCAGATCGCCAACCTGAATGGTAACGGTGATATTGTTGTACTGATCGCTCCAAGCGGTATCAACGCTGGTGATCACACCAAACAGACGGTAGTTGCCTTCCAGATTTTCACCGGGCTGCAGGCCGTAAGCAGCGTCAACGATCTGCTCGTAGGTCATGCTGCCTGCCAGGATCTTCACTTCGAATTCCTTGGTCTCGGTAGCCTCACCGCAGGTAATGGTAGCGGTCAGCTTAACGGTAGCGGTCTCGGTGGGAATGGTTACGGTCAGCTTGTTGCCTTCAACAACAGCCAGCTCACTGTCGGATGCCCAGCTAATGGTAACGTCGGAATAAGTAGCGCCAGTTACAGGCAACTCGGTGTCACCACCCTTGGAGATGGTGGTTGCGAAGGAAAGGTTTTCCTTTTCAAATGCAACCTTGCCTGCATCATCTCTTTCGGGAAGAACAAAATTGGTGAATGCATCAGCGGTAACAGGGGTCAGATAGAAAGCACCACTGTATACGCAGATCACGCCGGTAACGTCAGCGGTATAGCCAAGGTGATCGGTGTGTGCCTGCTTCATAGCAGCCTGCTCATCCTTAGTCAGGGGGCAGGTGGAGGAAGAAATTCTCACATAAGATTCCAACTCACCCAGCTTGAATTTGTAATAACCGTTGGAGGCATCCTGACCGGTGATGGTTACGCCCTTAATGGTAACCAGCTGTGCCTGAGGATATACCAAAGCCTCCGCCTTCAGATCGGCTGCATTCGCATACAGCTCAGTAAAGTCAACAACAGTCAAATCAACTTTATTGGAATCAACAATCTCAATATTTGCATCCTTGATCTCATGAGTACCATTGTAAATATCCTTGGTACCGGTTGCACGGATGGTCATACCAACCTCAAGATTGAGGTCTGTAATGGGGTCCTGTTCCATGCCGTAAATATAATAACCGCCGTTTGCATCGTTCATGTAGATGCAGTTGTAGGAAGCGCCCTTGGACTTTGCGATCAGAGCGGTGATAACGCCCTTGGTGATAACGGGATCGCCAGCTGCTGCTTCAACGTAAGCGTCAAAGCTCAACTCTGCAAACTTGGGAACCGTGTAGTTGAATTCCAAGGTAACGGTGTTGCCTTCTGCGTCGGCAATGGTAGCGGTCAGAACGTAAGGAATGTCTGCTGCTGCCTTTTCGTCAACGTCAATGGTAACGGTCTTGCCGTCCTCGCTCTTGGTAATAACGATACCCTCGGTAACGTTAACGGTCCAAGTAACGGTGTAGGTCACGCCCTCAACGATGACAACGCCTACGCGCTCATAGTCAACGGGAGTGATAGTGTTTTTGTCCTTATACATGGTCTGCAGATAGCTCTTTGCATTCTCCAGAGGAGAGGCTTCCTCGCCTCCGTCGGGCTTATTCGGGTTACAACCAACCAGAATACCCAGCATCAGAACTGCAACCAAGAGGACGCTAAGAATCTTTTTCATATCAAAAATCCCCTTTTCTTATTCGTGAATGTTAATGTTCGCAAGCGAGAGCACCTTGATCTGATAAGTGCCGCTGAAATAATCAACCAAGCCCTTGACGTCAATGGTCTTGCCTGCAAAATACTCTTCTGTAACCAGCTTGCCGTCCTCGTCGTACAGCACGGCGGTGCGGACGTCGATCTGAACGCCGCCTGCCTCGCAGGTCAGGGTCATAGCACCCTTATCCGAGCTGGTTTCGCTTGTGGTGGTGTAAATGCTCTTGACCACCAGGTTACGCATCTCAATCGAAGTGGACTGTGCCAAGAATGCATAATCCAGAGAAACGACCTCCTCTTCCCTGATCACGTCCAGCTTACCGTTGATAAAGGTAGCGGGATCGGTCAAAAAGTAGCCGGGCTGATTTCCCTCACTGAGCTTCTGGATGTTACCGGGGTCATTGGGCTTCATCTGACGGTAGGTCAGGCCGGAGACCTGATACGTGCCGCCAACCTCGTAGTACTGCACAGTACCCACGATTCTTGCCTCATTGCCCACCGAGAGGATATCAAGACCCTCACCGGACAGGTTGAAGCCGTAATAAATATACATGCCGTAGTACATGTTGGTCTCGGCGTCGTAATCCTCGATATAGACCGCCTGGCCCTCGTTTGCGGTAATGACACCGTTGAAGGCGACCTTCATGCCATTATAGGCTTCGATGTTACTGCGGAGCTCCTTAAGCGTCAGCTCAATGGCTTCACCGTAGTAAAAGTTCGGGTCCTTCTGACCGGAATAAACGTTGAGCTTCTGCGCCTTTGCCTGTGCAATTGCCGCAACAGCCTTTTCGCCGTAGCGGTTCTGCGCAGAGTTGGACGCGATTGCCAGACCGTTCTGAAGGATCTCAATGTTCAGGTTACGGTATTCCTCGGTCTCCGAGGTTCTGTACCACACCCAAACCAGGTGACGCGCGCCGGTGGAATCGAGATTCCAGTTGGCGTCGTCGGATTCAACGTAAATAGAGGTTGCGCTTGACAGCTTTTCCTTGGTAAAGGCGGCAGCGGTCTTGCCGTATTCCTCGATCTTACCCGTGGATTCGGGGGTGTTAATGGCAAGATATCTTGCCTTGAGAACGCCGGTTTCCGAAACAGAGGTGGGCACGTCGAAGTGCGTGGTGTCTCCGTCGATAAATGCATGGATGCCGTTGACCTTCACCTTTGCGGTGTTGGACTGCAGATCCAGCTTGACCTCGGAGGCGTAATCAATATTTTGCGCGGGATCGTCGGTGCTCTGCTCGCCGCCGGCGGGAGGATTTCCATCACATCCCGCCAGACAGCCAAGCACGATTGCAAGCACCGAAACCACACAAAGAAATCTATTCAGTGCTCTCATATTGTCTTAAAATTAACCGCCGTAATATTCGCAGTAGGTCATTGCCTCTTCAAACGCCTTCTTGATCTGTGCATCAATGTCAGAGCTGGAGGTATTCAGACCCAGGCACTTGGTCAGCAGAGAGCCAACCTGGTCACGGGCGGTGGAGGAGCCGTTGAATGCAGGAGGGGTGTAGTAAGCATCCTGCTGCTCCAGACATACCTTTGCAGACAGAGCGGAAACATAGTTGTAGCCGTCAGCATTTGCAAGGAATGCAGCGTAGGTCTCGTTCTCTGCTACGGACTTGAGAACCGGAACGTAACCGGAAGCCATGGAGAACTCAGCCTGGAACTCGACGCTGGTGGTCAGGAACTTAACAAACAGCCAGGAAGCGATAACTTCCTGAGGATTGTCCTTCTTGAAGATACATACGGAGGGACCCTGAGAGATTACCTTGGGGTTAGAGGAGTCAACCTGAGGAACGGAAGCGATGCCTACCTCGAAGGGGTAGTTGCCGCTATCGTCCTTAGCAGGACGCTGGTGGGTTGCACCTGCGGAGGAACCGATGGACATATAGCTGTGGATCTCGCCTTCCTTGGTAGCGGTGAACATACCGGAGGTATATGCGCCGTACAGGGTCTGGGTGGTCACGTAGCCCTTGTCGTACCATTCGGAGAATCTCTTTACGAAGTTACGGTTGGTTTCGTTGTCAAACAGGAAGTGGTCACCGGTTGCGCTGGTGTAATCGGAGCCATACTGCTCACACATGGTGATGAACCAGTTAGCCTCGGAGTCATAGCCGAGCGGTACGCTGTTAGGATCGATCTCCTTGATCTTAGCGCAAACTGCCTCCAGCTCGTCCCAGGTGGTGGGAACGCTGATGCCGTGCTCCTCGAAGAAGGTCTTGTTGTAGTACAGTACCTCGGTGGACTTGGAGAAGGGCATGGTATACATCAGGCCGTCACCAAACTGCTGACCCTCTTCGTAGTAGCCCTTGATGAAGTCGTCCTTCTGTGCCTGGGTCAGACCGATGATCTCGGTGGTGCCGTCTGCACGGGTAACCTCGATCTCGCTGTCGATCAGGGTATCCAGGGTAACAACTGCCTTTGCAAGGTTATACAGTGCTACGTGGTCCGGATAGCAGTAAGCGATGTTGGGCTGGTCGCCGACCGTGATCTCGGTAGAGATGGTGTCACGGACGTCGTCATAACCGCCAACCTGAGTGGACACGATGGTGATGTTGGGGTAGAGCTTGTTGAACTCTTCAATGTACGCGTTGAGTACAGTGGAGAGGTTGCTACCCATGGTGTGGTAGAAAGTGATTTCGACTGCGCTTCCGTCGTAACCGCCCTCGGGCATTTCGAAATTAGGCTTTGCAGCACCGGAGTTACCTCCGAGATCGCAAGCACTCATCGAAACGACGCCGATCAGCATGGTACAAAGCAGAAGCATAGACAAAAACTTTTTCATGATTTTTGTACCTTCTTTCTTTATTTTTTATTTTTTCCTTTTTATATAACAGGCAGAGCGCCTATTAACCCTTGATACCGCTGCGGCTTACGCCCTTCATAATATACTTACGAAGGAAGATAAATACCAGGAACAGCGGGATGGAAACCACAACGACAGCCGCCATCTGTACCGGGAAGTTGATACGGTCACTTCCCTCCAGCGTGAAGTTGGCACCGCGCAGACCGTTGGTAATCAGCTTATAGGTGTCCGGCTTATCCACCGCGATCTTGGTGACCAGGTTGGGCCAAACGTAGGAGTTCCAGGAACCCATCATTTTCAGAATGGTGATCGAGATCAGCGTGGGCATTGCCAGCGGGATCATGACCTTCCACAGATACTTGAGGTCGCTGGTACCGTCTACCTTGGCTGCCAGATACAGCTCGTTGGGGATCTGCAGGAAATTCTGTCTGAGCAAGTAAATATAGAACACACTGACAAGGAACGGCACGATCAGAACCTGATAGGTGTCGATCCATTTCAGATGTGCCACGGTCTGATAGTTGGTGATGGTGAAAAGCTCACCCGGAATCATCATGGTTGCCAGCAGTGCGGCAAACAGCGCATTCTTACCCTTGAACTCAAGACGTGCAAACGCAAACGCGGACAGCACGGTGATCACCAGGGACAACACGGTGGAAACGACGCCGACCAGCACGGTGTTATAAAACAGTCTGCCAAGGTTAGCGGTCTCAAATGCATCCCAGAAATAGTTCTTGAGCACAATGGTCTTGGGGAAAAACGTAGGAAGGGTCAGATAATATTCGTCTACCGTTTTGAGCGACGAAATGATCATCCAATAGAACGGGAACAGAATGGCAAACGCCATGGTGATCAGGAATGCATAACACAAAGCCTTTGCAATCACCTTGACAACCTTGTTCTTTTTTGTTTCCGTTTGCATATTGCGGTTGTGCATGGTCACAATTTTCTTTTGTTCAGTCATGACAGCACCTCCTTAATAATGCACTTTCTTTTTGCTGACCCAAAGGTTGACCATGGTAACAGCAAAAATGATCACAAACAGGATCAGTGCAGCCGCGCTGACCGTACCGTAGCGGTTGAACGGAAGCTCCTTATAGATCAAACCGACCATGGTGTTGAGTCTGTAAGGATCGTGAGGGGGACCCATGTTCTCGCCAAAGATACCGACGATGCTGGAATATTCCTTAAAGCCACCGATAAAGCCGGTGATGATAACGTACGCCAGCATGGGAGAGAGCAGCGGGATAGTGATGCGGGTAAAGACGCGGGCACGGGAGGTGCCGTCAACCTTTGCTGCATCGTAATACTGCTTGTTCACGCTCTGCAGACCGCCAAGCAGGATCAAAATCTTGAAAGGCAGTGCGTTCCATACAATATAAACGACCATAACGATCATGTTGGCCATGTAGGTTGAACCGTCGTTGATCCAGCTGATGGGGTAAGTGGTGGTCAGCCACTTGATGGTTTCGGGGTGGTTGACAAGCAGCCACTCGATGATATTGCCAAGTCCGGTAATATCAATGAAGTAGTTGACCAGACCCGCAGAGGTTACGATCTGCGAATCCATGCCAAGGAACGTACCGACGATATTGAACATTGCGGCAAATACCATGCCGACTGCAATCGAGTTGGTTACGTAGGGCAGGAAGAAAATGGTCTGAAGCAATCTCTTCATAGGGCCGATCGAGTTCAGACAAACCGCGATCAGAAGTGCCAGGAACGTGGAGATCGGCACGGTGGCAAAACACAGAACCATGGTATTGATCAGGCATTCCTTGAAGTCCGGGAACTTGAGGAGCACCTTGGTGAAGTTACCGATGCCGAATTTGAAGGTTTCGCCCGCAACGTGTCCCATCGCGGTATAGCCTTCGGAAAATGCCATGAAAAGTGTATTGAGGATCGGCCATACCGTAAAGACAAGCAAAAGGACGATGGCAGGTGACAGGTACAGCCATGCTTTCCATTGATGTTTACTCTCTACCATATCACACCTCGAAACGGATTCTTTCCTCGGTCTGCTTATCAAACAGGAATACCTTATGACGCTTGAGAGAATAGCTGATGGTGGAGGCGGTTGCATCAATGCCGCTGTCAGCATTGACGATAGAGCGGATCACGGGGCTGACCAGACCTTCGTGCATGGAAACCACGCTGACGTCTCTGCCCATGACCTCAAGGGAGCGCATTTCGCAGGTCATCGGACCGTTTGCCTCCGGCACAAAGCCCTCGGGACGAATACCGATCATAACTTCCTGATCCTCTACGCCGGGAACGTCCAGCACGCAATCCGAGCCGATATACAGCTTGCCGGCCTCTACCCTGCCCTCAAATACGTTGATGGGAGGAGTACCCAGGAACTTGGCAACAAACAGGTTAACGGGATCGTCATACACATCCTGCGGAGCGCCGATCTGCTGCAGCACGCCAAGCTTCATGACAACGATCATATCGGAGATGGACATAGCCCCCTCCTGGTCGTGTGTTACGAAAACGGTGGTGATGCCGGTTTCTCTCTGGATACGGCGGATCTCTTCTCTGGTCTGCAGACGCAGTCTTGCATCCAGGTTGGAGAGCGGCTCGTCCAGAAGCAGTACGCGGGGCATCTTAACCAGAGCTCTTGCAATGGCAACTCTCTGCTGCTGACCGCCCGAAAGCCCACTGGGCTTACGGTCCATCAGCTCGTCGATCTGTACCAGCTTAGCGGCCTCGTATGCACGCTCCAGCATTTCGGTCTTGGTCATCTTGTCCTTGCCCTTCAGGTTTTGCAGGGGGAACAGGATGTTCTGCTTGACCGTCATGTGAGGATACAGCGCGTAGTTCTGGAATACCAGACCAACGCCGCGGTTTTCGGTAGACAGCTCGGTCACGTCATCCTCGCCAAAGAAGATCTTACCGCCGGTAGGCTTCTGCAGACCGCTGATCATATACAGCGTGGTGCTCTTACCGCAACCGGAGGGACCCAGCAAGCCGATCAGCTTGCCGTCCGGAATTTCAAAGGTAAAATCGTTGACTGCGATTACCTCTTCATTCGACTTCTTGTTTCGGCTGGGGAAGACCTTTGTCAGATTTTGCAAAACAACTTTCATGTTCGTTCTTCCTTTGCTTTTATTGTTTTTTATTTATTTATTGCTAAATAACAATCAGAAATATTGGCTGTCTGCCGCGATCTCGGCTTGCAGCTTCTTTTTGTACTCCAGCAGATCCTCGGGGGTATCGAAAATCATCTGGCTGGCCATATCCACGGTAACCGTGCCCGCAAGCAGGTCGTGAATGAGCGAATTGGTCTTGCTGGCAACCGCTACGATCACCTCAAGCACCGCGATACCAAGGAGCACGGCAGGAGCGACGATACCGCCAAGACCGCCGAAAAACATCAACACCATCAGAGCCGGTACCATGGTCTCAACGGTGAACTTGCCAAGCAGCGTTCTCACCAGCAGCTGAAGCGGCGTGATACGGACGCTGTCCACACGGACAACCGCAATACCGAAAACCTTTTTACCCACAGTCTGTCCGTTCTTCAAAATCAGAGGAATGGCAAACTCCACGACTAAGTATCCGACCAGGAGCGGAATGGACACAAACAGCAGCAAGAGATTGCACATCATATCGTAAGCAACCATGGCCTCGGCATCCTGCAAGAATGCTTCGGCTGCTTGATCGTAAAGCGCGCGATTCTGCTCGCTAAGCGCGGAATAAGCCTGCTCGGTAACGTCAAAAAGGTGCATATCCTTGCCAAGGATCCCTGCCTCGGTAAGACCGTACTCGGTTTCAACGGCTTGCATACGGTCAAAATAGGTCTGACGGTAGCTGTCAAATCCGGTCACCCAAGAAAGCAGCGCAAGCACGCCCGTAGCTATGATGACCAAGAGGATCATGTCCAGCAAAAACGCCGCGATTCTCTTCCACAAGCTCGCCTTTTGCAGGTCATATATCATATCAAAACACCTCCTTTTCGAACAGTTTTATCTATGTGCGACATCAAAATTGGCCGCATAGACCCATGCTATAATATCATACCACATTTTCTGACAAAAGTCTACACTTTTTTTGAGATTCTCCCCTTCTTTGCGCACTTTTGTTGAAATAGACAAATTACTGCGACATAACGCGCCATGAAATATTTCTTTCTTTATATAAAGTAAATATAAAATAACCGACACCCCGAAAAAGGAGTGTCGGTTAAAACTCAATTGTAATTTTCGATGATGCTCTCCAGCTCCTTCGGAGTATGTGCAACAGCCCGGGCGCCGATGCCGTACAGCACCTGCTCGGGACGGTATCCCCAGCAAACGTCGATGGCGTGCATACCCGCGTTCAAGGCGGTTCTGACGTCCACGTCGCTGTCACCGATATAAGCACATTCGTGCGGCGCGGCCCCCATCAGAGCGGCCAGCTGCAGCGGCACTGCGGGATCGGGCTTGGGCGCGCGACCCAAGCGAAAGCCCTCGGCGGCAACAAACGTACCTGCCGGGAACAGCTGTGCCACCAGCGCCTTGACAAATTCGTCCTGCTTATTGGAATTGACCGCCATCGGGTACCTTTTGCCCAACCGCTCGATCAGCTCGGGAATGCCGTCGTAGGTGCTATTGGTGTGCATATATACCTCGGCATAGCGGCGGTTGTACGCCGCGTACAGCGCGTCAATGCGTGCATCATCCGCTCTGTATTCCTCGGGAAGTGCCATTTTGGCATAATCCCTTGCGCCGAGATTGATAAACTCGTAAACTCTGCGCTCGTCGATCTCGGGATATCCCAGCTCGGCAAGCGCCAGATTCATGCCCTCGGCAATGGCGGGAAGCGTATGTGCCAGCGTGCCGTCCAGGTCAAAAATCAATGCTTTTAACATGCGGTCAGCCTCTCTTTCTCCCCAAGCAAAGTGCGGCGGCGGGAATCAGCGCAAGGCCGATCCACACTGCGGCGGACTTACAGCCGTTCTGCTCCGGGGCTTCGGTGGTGGATTCGCCCTCGCCGACGTCGGTTCCGGTGTCGCTCTCGGATTCCTGCTCGGTGGTCTCTTGTTCAGGGCTTGCATTTGCGGCGGTGCTCTGATAGCTGTACTTGAATCTCATACCGGGAGCGACGTCGCCCGAGGTATAGAAGTCTAAAATGTCACCCGAGAAGGTAGAATATACCCAAGCGCCGCTCTCGGTCTGCGTGCCGGTATCGGCTGCGTCGTGCACGTTATCGGTCCAGGAGAAGTTGATAGTGAAATCGTAACCGCTCAGATTCAGCATGCTCTTGGGCACGGCAACCTGCATATATTTACCGCTTACGGTATAGCTGACCTTACCCACGGTCTCGGTCTCGTAGCCGTTGCCGGTAAAGCGCTCCAGCACGGCCTCGGTAGCCGAGGGAGAGGTCTTGTTCAGCACGTACTCAAAGGTCTCCCAACCCTGATTCTGCTGGTCGGTATCCAGATACAGCACCATCCAGAGCGGATCGGTATAGGGGGTGATATCCTCGTTGCACTCGACGTAGAAATAAACGAACTCATCATCTCTTGCCACGCGCGCGCCGACAATATCGTTTCTGCCCGAATATTCGGTATAATAGGTAGAGCCGTAGCCCTTGGCATCACGGTCGCCCGTATTCCCGATGTAGGCGGCATAATAAGGAGCGGCGGTGCTCCACTGCTCTGCCCCCGCGCTGAGATCAACGGTTTGCGCGGCACTCGGTGTCGGGATAGGTCTTGCGCCCTGGAACTGACGGGACGCGTTGACCAGCTGATAGTAATAGTGGTCCTTGAGATCACCCTTACTGGGCTCGATGTCGCGGCTGTGCTCGTCGTCAAACTGATCGGGGAAGCCGTTGGGCGTATTGGCCCATTCCTCGTTTCTGCCTGCTGTCCATTCGTTCCAGCCGGTCACGAAAATGACCTTGGGATCCTTTTCAATGGCATAAGCGAACTGCTCCGCCAGCTGATAACCCCACAGCTTGGCACCCTCTTCGGTGCGGTAGCCCGCAGAGGTGTAGGAGCGTCCCATGGCGTCGGGATGATTCATGGCAACCATACTGTCGGTCACGTAGGAGTGATTGATGGCCACGCCAACCGTGGTCTGCTCCCAGTTGCCCTTCTTTTTGTCCTTTGTGGTGGTATAGTAGGTCGCCTGCGGGAAGGTGGAGAGCCAGCCCCAATTCAGCTTTTGGGTATCCTTGATCACGTAGCTGGACTGTCCTGCACGGAACGAGAAGAAATTCTTGATCTCGGTATCCAGTCCGGAAACCGAGGAAAGATTGCTTGAATGTGCCATGAGCATGGGCTTGCCGTCCAGATAATACCAAAGACTGTGGTACTTATCGGCACGGTAAATATCCAGATACAGCGATTGCAGCTGCTCAAGAGAGCCGTCTGTTGGTCCAAACGGCAGCATAAACGATACCTTGGGCGTATTCATGCCGCTCTGCTGCATCTCGCCCCAGGTTTCATAAAGCGGTGTGTAGCTGGATTTCCAAGTGAAATTGCCGTTGGTATTATCGGTGAAAATGACGTCTATGCCCGCGTCCGTCAGCATTTCGGCATGCTTGCGCAGAACCCATTCGTCATCGGTGCGGTAGTAACCGAACAGCGGCTCGTTCCAGAAGAACGCCGTGCCCGAGGTGGGCCAGCCCTCATGATCATAGTCGCTGATGGCCTCGGGATGCTCGGTGGTAAAGGCGGTGTTGTTGAAGGGCTCGTTAAAGGAGAGATCCACGTGCCACGTCCAGTAGAAAATTGCCAAGGTCTTGTCGGTCTTGAGGTCACCAACCTCGGCATTAGTCAAGGAAACTCTGCCAAGTCCGTCGGTGAACACCCACGTATCGGGCATGACCTCATGGGTATAGATCAGGCTGTCCTCGGGAAATGCGTACTCGTCCGGGGTATCGTGACCCGTAAAGGCGTCCTTCAGGGAGGTCGCCTGATAAAAAGGCGTTTCGGGGGTTTTGGTGAAAGAAACCGTGATCTCCAGGTCCCCGCTCTTCTCTGCTCCGTCCTGCATGATAAAGCCCTTGGAAACCGTGGCGGGATAGACCCAAGTGCCGATCATACCCTCAACGTCCTTGATGCAGAACAGATACTCGCCTGCAGGCTGCTCGTCAAAGGACAGCGTATAGGTTTTACAGTCGTTGACGTTTTCAAATCTCTGCTCGGCAATGGGCGCGGCAGAGATCGACTTGTCAAAGGTCTCGTTCCATGCATACAGCACCAGCGTTGCATCCGAGTCGGTGGTGCTCCAGGTAGGCAGGCAGTATGCCAGACCGTTGAAGGATGCGCCAAGGCTCAGGTGCGCGCCGTAGATCGCACCGGGCTGTACCTGATGTGCCGACTTCTGCGCATCCAGCGAGGGATCGTAAGCCTTGATTTTGATCGGAGAATCCGAGATGATGGGGCTTTGCTCTGCCATAACGGGAAGCGCAACGCCGATCAGCATCAACAGCATCAGGATAACGGATAAAACTCTTTTCATGGCAACCTCCTGACAATGAACTAAATTAAGGTATCGGATCTTTGGTTAGCCGAACGGGATTTGAGCGGCAGCTCGCAGATCATAGCCGTGATCGCGCCGTCCAGCTCGGAAAGCGTCTTGCTCTGCTGTAGTCTTCTGGTGTATTTTTTGTCCTGCTCAAACATGCCCTGCGCGAGCAACCAGATCTCCTTGAGCCGCCCGTGGGTGGCGTGCTCGCTGCCCAGGGTGACTTGGTAGCGGTCGTACAGATCGCGGTAGAATGCAAGAATTATTGAACGAGTGAGCTTTTTGTCCGAGAGCAGTGCGGGATTCTGTAGCAGTCCCCTGCCCAGCATGATCGCCTGCGTGGCAGGAAAGCGCCCGGCAATATACTCAGCGTCTGCACGGGTGCTGACGTTTCCGTTATAGCATAAGGGAATTTTGGTATTGGCGGTGACGTACTCATAGGCGTCCAGATGCGGCACACCGCGGTACATTTCCTTTCCCGTGCGGGGATGCACAATCAGCTCGCATACAGGATAGCGATTAAAGATTTCCATCAGCTCGGGAAGCTCATCCGCATCCTGATAGCCGATGCGGGTCTTGACCGAAATGCGGGTGGGGCAGGCTGTAAACACGCGCTCCAAAAACAGATCCAGCGCGTCGGTATCCATCAGCATACCCGCGCCCTTTTTCTTTGCGGTCACTGTGCCCGACGGGCATCCGAGATTGAGATTGATCTCGCGATATCCAAGAGCCGCGATCTGCTCCGCCATCCAAAGAAAATCGTCGGCATTCTTACAAAGCAGCTGCGGCACGGTATGCTCGGGATTATTCTCGGGAGCCAGCTCGCGCACCTCGCGCGGCGTCAGACGGTGCACCTCGGTGGGTGAAAAAAAGGGGGTGTAGTAGCGGTCAACGCCACCGAAATACCGAGCATGCAGCGTGCGATAGACGCTGTCTGTCAGTCCTTCCATGGGGGCAAAATAATATTTCATAAAAATTCCTTGTTTTTCTTTTTATTATATCATACCCTTTGACCATTTGCAAGAAAAATAATGCTATCCGCATCCACTTTATCCCCTTGCGTTTTGCCAAGAATAAACAATTTGTGAATTTGTGAAAAAAGCCATTGCACAAATCGTTTTTTTGTGGTATATTAAATATGTATAACCATTTCCCTTGCCCGTCAAGGGGTGAAAGGAGCACAATTATGGCAAACAGAGAAAACAATACCGGCGCAATCATTCTCACCGCTGCCATCAGCGCTGTTGCTGCTGCCGCTCTGACCGCAGGCATTATCTTCGCTGTTCAGAACAGAGAGAAGATCAAGGCTACCGCTGTTCGTATCAAGAACAAGAGCGTTGCCGCCGCACAGAACATGAAGGCTAAGCTGCAGAGAAAGAAGAACGTTGAATTCAGCGTTGACGAAGAGTGTGAGATCCCCGAGGAGCTGAGCTTCGAGGACTCTGATGCAGATCTGGAAATTCTGACTACTGAGGACTGATCTCAAATATAAAAGAGCATGCGCGACGCGTATGCTCTTTTATATTTTCTACTTTTTGCCAAGCAGCTCCTGCACCGCCTCCAGCACCTTGAAGCGTATGCGGTATTTTACGTTGTCGGTCTCGGTGATCACCTTGTACTGCTCCCCCGTCAGCCCCACCGAGATAAAGGCATCCTCGTTGCTCTCATCATCCTGCGCACCGGCCGCACTCAGACAGAGCGGCGGAAACAGCACGCACCACCAGTTCTGTCCCTCTGCCTCTCCGATACACACCCGCATGGACACGTAAGTGCCGCCCGGGAAACAGCAATTTTCATAGTTGCGCGTGGGATATTGCTCTTCCCCCAGCACCACGCTGACGGGATAATCATACCCCTGCGCTGACACCACCGCCTGCGCGGCCTTTTCGATCTCGTCCTTTCGTGCCTGCAGTACGGCCACCGCCTCGTCCCTGCTGCCACAGCCCTTCAGCATAGGCCCCGTGACCCTGAGCACCTCGTCCCGCACCTGCAGCTTGAGTGTCTGATCCTGCTCGCTGTCCGAATTGGCCAGCACGTGTAACCGCACCACCGTGTCGTAGATTTTCGCCTCCCCGTGAATGGGCAGTATGCTGACCAGCCCCAGCATAAACAGCAGCACCACAACACCGGTAAGTACTCTTTGATTTGTATTCATAAAAAAACCGTCCCTTCCGAATTTTTAGAGTCCTTGATTGGACAAGGCTATCTTTTCCCCGGAAGGGACGGTTTATTCAATTATCTCTTAAATATGTCGGTTATCTTTTTGCACGCTCGTATTCTGCGATCGCACGGCTGACCTCTTCAATGATTCTGTCTGCCGCCATATCAATATGGTCGGCATACATGGTGCATCCTGCGACACGCTTATGGCCGCCGCCACCGAACTTTTCGCAGATCGCGGCAACGTCAATATCCACGCTGGAGCGCAAGGAAACGCGGAAGCGCATGCTCTCGGAATTCTGCTTGATAACCGCCGCCACGTAGGTGTCCTCCACGCTTCTGGAAATGTCGATCAAGGTTTCCAGATCGGTATCCGCAGCCTCCAGACGCACCTTGGCCTCATACGGGAACTTGATCAGGGCTAATTTGCCGGCGCAAGCGGTCTGCAGTCTGCTAAATCCCTCGTGCTCTACCTTAAGCACCTTATCCGACTTGACCTCGAACAGACGATAGTTGATGTCCGCACAAGGCACGCCGTATTCAAGCAGCGCGGCGGCACGGCGAAGCGTGTCGGGGGTAACGTTCTGATAGCGGAAGCAGCCCGTATCACCGCTGATAGCGGCATACAGCAACGAATATACCTGTACCGGAATGTTTAACAGCATGTTGTTGACCATCCAGATACGCATCAGGTCAAATAAAATCTCACCGGTTGCGGCCGCCCGCTCGTCAACCAGATAATCCGCATAGGGTGTGCCGCTGGCATGATGGTCGATCATCAGAGAGACGCGGCCGCCAAAGGGCTCGGCCATAGGGCCCATCTGCACGGGCGCGGCCGTATCCACCGTGACGATACGGTAATCGGTAAAGTCAGCGGGAATGGTCTCGTAAAGTGCTCTTTCCTGAATGCCCTCGGTTAAGAAGCGATATCTCTTGGGAATGCCGCTGGAGCACACGCAATACGCGCGCATGCCAAGCGACTCAAGCATGAGCCTGAGAGCAAAAGCAGAACCGATGGCATCCGCATCGGGGTTGGCGTGATAAACGATCAATGTATTCTGTTTTTTTGCAAGTAACAGTGCCGCCTGCGAGTAGCTCAGCGCGCGGAACGTTGACTGATCATTCATCGGTCTCCTCCTCTAAAACTTCATCGTGAAACTCAATATTCTCCAAAATCTTGGCAATCCTTGCACCGTGCTCCACCGATGCATCCTCAATAAAGGTCAGCTCGGGAGTCATGCGGAGATTGAGAGATCTTGCAAGCTGGGTACGTATATAGCCGCTTGCCTGACGCAGGCCCTTGGCTACGTCCTTTTTGTTGCCGGAAAGGCAGGAATAATATACCTTGGCATACTTGAGATCCGGAGTTGCATCCACCGCGGTGATGCTGACAAACGCCTCGCTGACACGGGGGTCCTTGACACCGCGCAAAATGACCATCAGCTCCTTTTGCATCTCGTCGTTGATTCTGCCTCTTCTATAGTTAGCCATAAATTCTCCTTGTAAATCGGGTGTGAATATTCCGCATCACCGCGCAATTATTCACTTTGTATTGTAGCACATAAATGCATGCTTGTCAATGAAGAATTTAAAGATATTTTGCAACAATTGTAACATCATCCATAATCATAACAGCCCCCGACGGCCGTCGGGGGCTATATATGGCACTTTTATTGCTCGGTTTTGATGCAGAATGCAAGTGCGGGAAGGTTGTTACCGCCTCGCAGGTCGGCAAAATCCACGCTCGCGCGGATGCTGTAGGCATAAGAAACCACCGATGCATCCGCCCCCTCGGGCACGTCCACCAGCACACAGCCGCGCGTTTCGATGACCGCGTGTGCGGGTAGGTCTGCACCCTTAGGGCCTACGCGAAAGCCCTTGATCTCTTTTCCGATACTGTCGCGGGGCGACTGCCCCAAGTCGGAGGCCAAGCGGT
>JAZULL010000139.1:0-33952 GCA_045603085.1 Eubacteriales bacterium
GCTCACAGAACGACATGGCTACGATCCGACTTTGTTGTTCTGGTTTTGATTCTGGTTCTGGTTCTGGCTCTGGTTCTGGCTCTGGTTTTCCTTCTTGTTCTGTTCCTTGGACATACTGTAAAATCTCCTATGATCTGTAAAATCTCCCTTTTTCAAGGGTCAGTTACAGTATGTACCGACAAAACGCTCTTTATTCAGTCTGTCTTTGTGCTTCCCGAGAGCAGGTAGCGGTTGTCGATCTGCTCGACCACGTCCCCGTTCTTTTCGGCAAACAGTACCACCAAAACAGCGCCCAGCAGCAAGTTGACCAGCCACATCACGTCGGCAAGGATATAATACCACTCGCCCTTAAAGCCGCTGTACGGCACAAGGCAGGTATAGGCGATACTGCCCGCGGCACAGACCGCACTCATGACCGCTACCAAAGCAAGCCCGCGGATCAGCTGCTTATGCAACGTAGGCAGCCTGGAAGAGCTTTGCACGTCCACGTGGGTGACCTTAAGCCCCGTATGCTGACGGATGATCTCGCGCACGCAATTCAGCACCGACAAAATCGCCAGCACAAATGCAAGAGCCGACAGTACGCTGATGATAATTGTGACCACGTGCGCGTCATACACCTCGCTATCCTTGAGAATGCCCGCGGTGCTAAAGCCCTTGATCTTGAAAAACCAGATCTGCCAGCCGGTATCCAACAGCGAGATCAATGCGTAGGCACTCAGCACGGCAACGCTCTGCTTCCAGACCGTAAGATACTTGCGAAGCACGGCAACACCCGTGATCAGGCAGGCTGCACACAGCACGTCGGGCAGGACGTTGATGCTGTCCATGGGAAGATCCAGCGACAGAATCACACCCAACAGCAAAAAGAACGAGCCCAGCCTATAGCGTTTGGCTACGAACAGCTCGGTGTTGGGCAGGATATCCTGCTCATACCGCTCGCACAGATACGAGATCAGCTCGCTGTCCTTGCGCACGCGGCCAAAATAATGCGTGATGCAGATCAGCCATGCGATGCCGATCACAATCCCCGCGCCGATGGCTAAGAGGCGGAACAGCGACACGTAACCGTAAAAATTAAACTTGGAATATTCGTGATCGGTCAGCGCCGCAAACTCGGGCAGAACGTTCAGCGCGGACTTGAGTACCACAAACAGTGCGGTAAGCAGCGAGGTGCTCTCGCCAAGCGAGACCTCGGTGTGTGCGGTATCAAATTCAGACCTGCGACGGATGAACAGCGAGAAAATGCCGCGTCCCCAGGTGGGGCGGAACACGCTTGCATCGCCCACGCTACCGCGGGAGCCTGCATACACAAAGCCCTCGAACAGATGCTTGTAGGCCGGCAGGAGCGTCATCAGCTCCAGCACGCCGAATACAAAATTGCCCAGCAGAATGGTGGTGGGGCGTTCATTTCCCTGCACCAATCCGAACAGCACGAACATAAAGACGATTCTGCCTGCGCCCAGCGCGATCATTCTGCGGAACAGTCGGGCGGACTCGGCAAAGTGGTCGTTAAGATATGCCAGCGAGGATAAGCCCATGGACAGCAGAATATAGCCGATCACGTCGGGCAATGGGTCAAATACCACGACGTCGGGATTACAGAAAAACAGGAACGACACCAGGATCAGGCCGATCCCCATGCGCTTTTTGTGCAGATTCTGCATACGCTTACTCCTCTCCTATAGCCGAAGAGAGCCGAACTCACACGGTTTTGCTCGGCAAATATCTGCACCTGCGGCAGAAAAAATACTCGCAATATCGTATATTGCTTCGCATTTTCTTTTTGCATCTGCGAAATATTTGCTCGCGCAAAACTGCACAGCACCCTCCGGCGTTGCAATTTTTGAGGGATTTTGTCGAAGCGAGTCGAAGCAAGATACACATCTTGCAAGGCGAGCTTCGGCATAAGACGCAGAAATTGCTCGCCGCAGGGCGTATGAGTTCGGCTCTCTTCGGCTATAAAATTATTTTTTACGCTTTTTCTTGTTTTTTTGATTTACGGCCTCTTTTTCGCGTACCGCGCGGTCGCGCTCATCCATTTTCTCCCGCATCTGATTGACAAATGCAAATCGCGAGGGCTTTCTCTCCATCTGCTCGTCCCCCTCGGGGCAGATATACATGTAGCAGGTAAAGAGATTGAACAGATTGAAGACTGCCCAGACAAACTGGAGCAGCGCCGCGATGGCCGAGAACATCTGAAGCGGATATCCCACAAGCTCCAGCACCATAGCGACGATATAGCAGCTGCACTGAATGCTGACCAGCCAAAGCCCCCAATCGGTTCGCCTTGCAATCGCGGGCAGCT
Organism: Eubacteriales bacterium; assembly: GCA_045603085.1. Lineage (GTDB taxonomy): Bacteria > Bacillota > Clostridia > Oscillospirales > CAG-272 > SVQP01. The sequence continues at coordinate 2,309 of JAZULL010000139.1, forward strand.
CCAGCTCTGCGGCAAAGCCGCGCAGCTGGCGCAAGAATACCCAGTGGAAGCAAAGGATCAATGCATATTCCACCAAGGTGACAACAGCCGTGACCGTGACGCCAAAGATCGGCAGCTCCGGGGCGGCTACGCCAAGGCTTGGCAACAAATTCACGATGCCGCTTGCTGCGTGATACAGACAGCAAGCCCCCAGTGGGATCAGCCACCATACCGCACTTATGAATGCGGGACGGTAATCACGCAGCTTGATCAGCGCCCATGCCACCAGTGCGTACCCGATCAGGTGCAGATACGACAGCGGCACGAAAAACGCCATAAAGTATGCTAAGAACAGTATTCCGAATCCCATAGCAAGTCCTTATTTACCCTGTCCGCAGCAGTTCTTGTATTTCTTACCCGAGCCACAGGGGCATGCGTCGTTTCTGCCGGTCTTGGGGGCTTCGCGGCGCACGATGGTCACCTTTTTGACGGGTCTCTTTCCCTGCCCCTCAAAGCCATCCTGCAAGGGATTTGCGACCTGCACGCGCGCGACCTCCTCGCGAGGCTTGGGCACGATGGAAAGCAGGGTGCGCACCGTCTTCTCGCGAATATCGTTGACCATAGCCTCAAAGGCCTCGCCACCCACGATACGGTATTCGATGATGGGATCTCTCTGGGCATAAGCCTGCAGGCCGATGGTACTCTTGAGCTCATCCATGGCGTCAATGTGATCCATCCATGCGGTATCTACGTTACGAAGCAGAACGGCACGCTCGACCTCGCGGAATATCTCCTCGCCAAACAGCTGCTCCTTTTCCTCATACTTGGCCTCTGCCTTTTCCATTAAGAACTGCTCCAGCTTGCTCTTGGTCAGCTTAGAGAGCTCCTTATCGTCATAGCGCAGATCGTTCTGATCGCACAGATAGCCGATATATACGTTGCGCAAGCCGTCCAGATTCCAGGTCTCGGGACCTTCCTCGCCGGTATACATGGCCACGTTGTCCTTGATCGACTCGCCGATCATGTGCAGGATCTTGCTTGAAATATCCTTGCCCTCAAGAACCTCCTGCCTTTGCGAGTAGATGATATTTCTCTGCTGGTTCATGACGTCGTCATAAGACAGCACGTACTTTCTGCGCTTGAAGTTCTGGTCCTCAATTCTCTGCTGAGCGTTCTGAATACTGCCCGACAGAATCTTGGCGTCAATGGGGGTATCCTCATCCATACCCATGCGGTCAACCATACCCGCGATCTTTTCCGAGCCGAACAGTCTCATCAGATCGTCCTCCAGAGAGAGGAAGAAGCGGGATTCGCCGGGGTCGCCCTGTCTGCCGGAACGGCCGCGCAGCTGGTTGTCGATACGGCGGCTTTCATGTCGCTCGGTACCTATGATGAACAAGCCGCCCGCCGCCTTGACCTTCTCGGCCTCGGGTGCGATCTGCTCCTTATAGCTCTCATAAAGCTCGCCATAGGTGGCTCTGACAGCAAGGATCGCGGGATCGTCGGTCTGCGAGGTGCCGTTGGCCTGCGCGACCAGCGCCTCGTCCACACCCTGCGCGCGAAGCTCGGACTTTGCCATAAACTCGGGATTACCGCCCAGCATGATGTCGGTTCCGCGTCCTGCCATGTTGGTAGAGATGGTAACGGCACCGTACTTACCGGCCTGCGCGACGATCTCTGCTTCCTTATCGTGATACTTTGCGTTGAGCACGTGGTGCGGGATCTTTTCCTTCTTGAGTCTTGCGGAAAGCATCTCCGACTTTTCAACCGAAACGGTACCCACCAGCACGGGCTGACCCTTTTGGTGACACTCCTTGATCTGGCGGATGATGGCGTTATATTTTCCGTTGACGTTCTTATACACCACGTCGGTGTGGTCATCACGGATCATGGGCATATTGGTGGGGATCTCCACGACGTCCAGAGAATAGATCTCGCGGAACTCCTCCTCCTCGGTCAGCGCCGTACCCGTCATACCCGAGAGCTTGCCGTACATACGGAAATAGTTCTGGAAGGTAATGGTGGCCAGCGTCTTGTTTTCCTTTTCAATGACCACGCCTTCCTTGGCCTCAATTGCCTGGTGCAGACCGTCGGAATAGCGACGGCCGTACATCAGTCGGCCTGTAAAGGTATCGACGATGATAACGCCCTTATCATTGACAATGTAGTCCTGGTCGCGGTGCATACATCCGTGCGCGCGGATGGCCTGATTGACGTGATGCGCCACCGTGGCGTTTTCCTGGTCGGAGTAGTTTGCAAGGCCAAAGAATCTCTCGGCCTTTTTAGCACCTCTGGGGGTCAGGATGGCGTTGTTGGCCTTTTCGTCCACGATGTAGTCGGCCTCGATGTCGTCGTGCTGCTCCTTGTTGTCCAGCTCCTTGACCACGTGCTTGGTCAGCGTCTTGACAAATGCGTTTGCGCGCTCGTACATATCGGTAGGCTTATCGCCTGCGCCCGAAATGATCAGAGGAGTACGCGCCTCGTCGATCAGGATAGAGTCCACCTCGTCCACAATGGCAAAGGCGTGTCCGCGCTGTACCATCTTTTCCTTATAGACCACCATATTGTCACGCAGGTAATCAAAGCCGTATTCGTTATTGGTGCCGTAGGTAATGTCCGCAGCATAAGCCTGCTTCTTTTCCGCATTGGTAATGCCGTGCACCACAAGGCCTGTCGTAAGACCCATAAAGCCGTAAACGCGGCTCATTTCCTCGCAGCCGTAGCGCGCCAGATAGTCGTTGACCGTGACGATATGCACACCCTTGCCGTTCAGGGCATTGAGGTATGCGGGCATGGTTGCCACCAGGGTCTTACCCTCACCCGTTTTCATCTCGGCAATTCTGCCCTGATGCAGAACGATACCGCCCAGCAGCTGTACGTAGAAGGGTCGCTTGCCAAGCACTCTGTCATCTGCCTCACGGATGGCGGCAAATGCGTCGGGCAGGATATCGTCCAGCGTCTCGCCTGCCGCGAGTCTGCCCTTGAGAATGGCGGTGACGCCGCGCAGCTCGTCGTCGGTCATGGCGGCATATTTGGGTGCCAACCCTTCAATAATATCGGCAGTCTTGCGGATCTGCTTTAACTGTCTTTCGCTGTAAGTGCCGAAGATCTTTGTGATCAAGCTCATTATATAATTCCTCCGAAAACCGTAATTTCGCATTATATCGCATTATATATCCCATATTATATACCATAAAATACTGCAATACATAAAATATTTGTAAATTTTCGGAGAATACTTGAAAACACACTGCCAAAACGCTATAATGTTGTTAGAACTTTCGCGAAAGGATCTTTCCTGCATGAAGCATATAAACATCGTTCTCCATCAGCCCGAGATCCCGCAGAACACGGGCAACATTGCCCGCACCTGCGCGGCAACCGGTGCGTCGTTGCACCTCATCCGCCCCATGGGCTTTACCGTGACCGACAAGCACTTAAAGCGCGCGGGACTTGACTACTGGGACAAGCTGGACATTACCTACTACGACGGACTTGAGGATTTTTACGCCAAGCACCCGGGGGCAAAAATATATTATTTTTCCACCAAGGCAAGGTACAACTACGCAGAGGTGACTTACCCCGACGAGGTATTTCTCATGTTCGGCAAGGAGACAAAGGGACTTCCGGAGGAGCTGCTTGCCGCGCACCCCGACGATTGCGTGCGCATTCCCATGCGCCCCACTCTTCGCTCGCTCAATCTTTCCAATTCGGTGGCGATTGCCGTCTACGAGGTGCTCAGGCAGGACGATTTCGCACAGCTGCAGACCGAGGGTGAGCTGACGCAGTACACGTGGGGGGACAGACAGGTATGAGTAAAACCAAAGTCTTGGTCGCCATGAGCGGTGGCGTGGACAGCGCCGCGACTGCCCTGCTCTGTCGAGAAATGGGCTACGACGTGGGCGGCTGCACCATGAAGCTTTACAGACCGCCCACAGACAGCGCCAAAGGGAGAATCTGTGGCTCGGACAAGGACGTGCAGGACGCGCGTACGGTGTGCGAGCATTTGGGAATTTCCCATACCGTGCTGGATTTCGGAAAGAAGTTTGAGGACTGCGTGATCGCAGATTTCATCACCGAATATCAGAATTGCAGAACCCCCAACCCCTGCACCGTTTGCAACCGATACATGAAATTCGGTGCGCTGCTTGATGCGGCGATCGAGCTGGGCTATGACAAGATCGCCACGGGACATTACGCGCGCACAGAGCGGGCTGAAAATGGCAGATATCTGCTCAAACGGGCGGCTGACACCACCAAGGATCAGACCTATTTTCTCTGGCAGCTGACCCAGCATCAGCTCTCGCACACACTCTTCCCTCTCGGGCAGATGTCCAAGACCGAGGTGCGCGCGCTGGCAGAGCAAAACGGTCTTTGCAACGCCCATAAGAGCGACAGTCAGGACATCTGCTTTGTGCCCGACGGCGACTATGCCGCATTCATTCTGGATAAAACCGGTGCGACCTATCCCGCAGGCAATTTCGTGGACGAGCAAGGAAACATGCTTGGCAAGCATGCCGGCATCATCCGTTACACGGTAGGCCAGCGCAAGGGGCTGGGCATCGCACTCGGCGCGCCCATGTACGTCAAGAGCAAGAATGCCGCGGACAACACGGTGACGCTGTGTGACAACGATGCGCTGTTTTCCCGCCATCTTGATGCAGACCGCATCAATCTGATCTCGGTAGCCTCTTTGGAGCATCCCATCCGCGCCGAGGTCAGGATCCGATCTGCGCACTCCCCCTGCCCGGCCACGGTCACACAGACCGGCGAGGACTCCCTGCACGTGGAATTCGACACTCCTCAGCGCGCCATCGCACCCGGTCAGTCGGTCGTGATCTACGACGGCGACACGGTGGTCGGCGGCGGCATTATCCAATAAAAAAATCAGCGACCTGCGAAATCTCGCAGGTCGCTTGTTCTAAATGGAAAGGGCGATCACTCGCCCTTTTTGTATGTACGTGAAAGATCAGTCCTTGGAAACGCTGTCCATATAGACAACGATGACGTCGCCCGGCTGTACCTTGTAGGTGTACATGGACTCGTTCTCAAGATACTGAGTGTTGATTGCAAAGGTCCAGAAGCTGCCGGTGCCTGCGGTGGTGCTGCCGATCTTCTTAACGGTCTGCTGAGCTTCATCGGCAAATACGAGCTCAAGCTCCTCCAGCTCACAGAAGTCGATCAGAATGTCGGTAACCGTGGGCTCTTCACCTTCATAATAGGTGTAGATGTACTCAGCATCCTGTGCAATCACGTCGCCGTCGGGAGCGGTCTTGATGGTGAAAGCAACCGTAAGGGTTTTCTTGACTGCTTCGGGCTCCTGCTCACAAGCGATCAGTGCACAGCCCAGCATTGCGACAACAAGCGCCAAAGCCAATACTCTGTAAAGTTTCATTGCAAAATCTCCTTATGATTTTTTATTTACATGTACATTATAATGCATTTTTTCCATTTTGTCAACTGTTTTTTGGTACATTTTTATGCACTGAAAATGCAGGCGATCTGCAAGATCAGCATATAGATCAGCCAGAGCGCATGCAGATACAGCACGGCCGCCGCAGCCGTCGACATCCCTTGCCAATTAAGCGCGCACAGCACGCAAAGGCCGATCAGCACCACCGTGATCAGTACACACAGTCCCATGGCATGCCGCACGAAAAACAAGGGATACCATACAAGCCCCAGTCCAAGCATGAGCACAAAAAAGAATGCGCCACGCCACGCACCGATGCTGCAAGCGCCGTGCGCACTCAGCACACCGCCGCACACAGCCCCCAATAAAAAGTACCACAAAAGCCACAAAAGTGACATCAGCCACACGGGCGGGATCACCTCGCCGATGCCCATGCGGTGAATCCCCTCGTAAGGCGCGCCCGCCCATGCTCTTACCAGCATGGCCGCCGCCAGCGTCAGCGTGCCGCACAGCACCGCTCCCGGCAGCACACCGTTGTTTTTATCGTTTTTCATGTAAAATCACCCCGTAAAAAATATGCAAAAGGGCTTGGGAATATTCCCGAGCCCTTTTGCAGTGATATTCGCTTACAGCGAGTGATATTTATCCTGCGGACAAGTGATATTACGCTCTGCGCAGTGATATTGTGCTTCGCACAGTTATTGGAATCGAGATTCGGTTTCGGTTGCTTCATCGGAATCGATCTCGGTCTTTGTCGACTCCTCGGGCAATTCCTCGGTATGGGCGGGACATGGCAACGTTTTGGATGGCGTGGCATACCATTCGCCGCGGAATCTGCCCTCGGCGGGCGGCTCGTCCCAGAGGAAATAGGGTGCGTCGCGGACGTACACCTGCTGCGGGAAATCGCGCTGCCCCCGCAAAAGTCCCGCGGGTCGGCGCACGTCGGGTGGGCAGAGCTCCCCTGCCACGCCGCCAAACACCGTGTCATAGTCTGCAAGCACGTGGGTCCGGCATTCGTGCGCGGGACAGTTATCCTCGGTAAAATAACCGATCCTGCTTCTTGAGCCGCGCAGGTCGGCATGGCAGGCGTCGGTCGGGATATGCCCCGAGTCGGCGCAGTACAGCATGGGGATAACCGAATCGGGCATTTCAAATTCGGTCGGGGCGTTGGCAAACAGACCGCGCTCGTACAGCAGGGTCATCACCTCGTCCCACACCGTAATGCTGACGTTGGATTCGATCCCCTCCCGCTCGGCGGGATAATCGTAGCCCGTCCACACGCCACCCAGCACGGCGGGCGTATAGCCCACAAACCAGCGATCCACGCCGCGCTGTGTGGTGCCGGTCTTGCCCGCGACCTGTGTGCGCCCGGTCAGCGTCACCTTGCCCTTGGCGGTGCCGCTTGCGATGACGCTCTGCATCATTTTAGTCATAATGGCGGCGTTGTCCTCGCGCAACACCGAGCGCGGCGCGAGTGTGTCGGACAGCAGGACGACACCGTTTGCATCCGTGACGTGAAAATACGAGCGGGGCCGGCGGTACGTGCCACCGTAAAACACGGTATATCCCGCGGTCAGCTCGCGCACGCTGACGCCATGGGAAAGCTGACCCAGCGCAAGCCCCGCGCGCGTCAGATCCGACTCTTCCAGCGAGGTCATTTCCAGCCTGTGCACAAGAAAATTCCATGCATTGTGCATGCCCACCTCGTCAAGGATCCTGACCGCCACCGTGTTAACCGATTCGGCAAGCGCACGCTCGACCGTGGTCAGCCCGTGGTAGGCGTAATGGGCATTTCTCGGCCACAGCTTGCCGCCATCAAAGCTGACGGGGACGTCGTCGTACACGCTTGCCCAGTTGATCAAGCCCCGCTCCAAGGCCGGGGCGAAGACCGAGAGCGGCTTGATGGCCGAACCCGGCGGCAGGCGCACGTCGGTGGCGTAATTCTGCACGCGATTTCCCTGCTTTTGGCCATTCGCGCCTGCCACACCAAGCACGTCGCCCGTCCACGGGTCAATGATGATCATGGCAGAGCGCTCGTCAGCGGCAAAAATATCGGTGGTGGCGTAATAGTGCTCCAGCACCCCCTGCACCTCGGTGTCCATCGCGGCATAAATGCGCAGGCCGCCGCCATACACCATAGCACTTGCCACCGCGCGGCTGTATCCATAGGTAGCGCACAGATCGTTGATCACGTCCGAAACCACCATATCCTCGTACCACGAGGCGGTCGGGTTGCCCTTTCTGCCGTCCGGCACAAGCGTGATGGGGACAGCGGCCTCGGCATAGGTATCCGCGTCCAGATAGCCCTGCGCCAGCATGCAGGACAGAATAAGCTGTCGACGCATCTCGTTTTGCTCGGGGTGGGTCAAGGGATTATAGCGCGCGGGATTGTTGGTAATGGCAGCGATGCAGGCGCACTCGCCCACCGTCAGGCGGTCGGGGCTTTTGGAAAAATAGTGCTTGGACGCCGCACCCACGCCGCGGCATCCGTCGGCCAGATTAATGACGTTGAGATAGGTTTCTAAAATTTCATGCTTATCCAGACGCCGCTCAAGATCCAGCGCCGAGAATATCTCGCCTAACTTTCGATCAATGCTGACGCTGTCGTTTCCCGTCAGATTTTTGACCAGCTGTTGGGTAATGGTGGACGCCCCGAAGCTCCTTCCCTTTTTGCCGAGCAGGCGGTTTTTGACGTATGCCACCGCCGCCTCGCCGCTACGGAGAAAATCCACGCCGTCGTGCTCCCAAAACCGTTTATCCTCAATGGAAACAAAGGCGTCGATCAAGGCCCGCGGGAGAGAATCGTAAGGAGTGAATTCGTAATAGGTACTGCCGCCGCACAGCGCCCCCAGCTCGCGCGCGTGTCCCTCTCTGGCGGTACGGTCGGTAAAATCATACGCGAACAGGTACGAGGTGCCGCCCGAGCGCGCCAGCTGCAGAAGGGACTCGTCCACCGCGCTGCTGACATACGGCTTGATTGCAAATACAATACCCGCAAGTGCCGCACTCGCCGCGAAAACAGCGACGACAAGCAGAACGGCTATCCATCTTACAAAGCGTTTGATTGCGATCACCTCTTTTTTGTCTGTTTTTGCATAAGCCTCTCAAATCGGGCAAAAATAATCGTGCAATCATTTTTTGAGAGGTACAAGCATGAAATCATTGAAAATTGCATTTGGTATTTTGCTATGCGTTACTATTTTGTCTGTTACGGCATCGGTCGTATGCGCGGTGATTGCCGGCAATACTGCCGAATACTTCCGCGATTACCGCTCCTCGGTGACCGCCATGCTCAGCTCCCTGCACGCTCAGCTCAACGATTCTAAAGAGGCCTTTGCCGACGCGCTGACCTACAAGGACTCGCTGACCACAGAAGCTCCGACCTCCGAGCCCGAAACCGAAACGGCACCCGAGAGCACCGAGGCTGTCACAAACGCGCCCGAGCAGCCCGACACCGACGCGGCGGTCAATGCCGCGACCTACACGGTGGGAATTCTTGACGGCCGCATCGGCATCCGGGACGCGGATGGCACGCTGATAGAGACACTCAACGTAGCGGTTGCCACTCTGCCCCGCGCAGACCGCGAGCTGCTGGCTGCAGGCATTACCGTATACGGTGAGGATGAGCTGGCTGCACTGATCGAGGATTATTCCGGCTAAAAAAATCTGAGCCAAACGCAGATGCGTTGGCTCAGATTTTTTAATTTACTTGATCGCAATACAGCTTGGCTGACGTAAGCTCAGTATTATCTTCATCGATTTCGATTGCCGACCACTGTTCCTGCGTGCCGCCAAAATACACACTTGCCAGTCTTGTGCAATCCTCAAACGCGCCCTTTCCAACGGTTGTCAGGCTTGACGGCAACGTGATCTTTTTGAGTTTGGAACAAAGATAAAATGCAGACTCATCAATTTTTACAGTTCCCTTTCCGATCACGGCCTCGGTCATCGAGGTACAGCCCGCAAATGCATAGGCGCTGATCTCGGTCACACCGTCCGGAATGCTGATGCTTTTCAGACTCTCGCAATCGGTAAATGCCCCCCATCCAATGAAGGTAACGCCTGCGGGGATCGTTACGTTGGTCAACGACGAGCAACGGTCAAAGGTACCTCTCTCTATGGAGGTTATACCGGATGGCAAAACGATCTCCCTGAGCTCAAGGCATTGATTGAATGCGTCCTCTCCGATCCTTGTCACACTTTCGGGGATCGTGATGCTTTCAAGGTCACTGGCCCAAAAAGCACCGTCCCCGATCTCCACGATTCCATCCGGAACTGTAAAGTCTTTCAAGCCGGTAAATTCAAAAATCCAGGCGGGAATCCTTGTCATGGTATCCGGCAACGTCACTTTTTCCAGCATTGAGCAATGCTGAAAAGGACTGCGCCCCAGGTTTTCGATCTCCCCTTGGAGCGTGACCTCTGCCAGCCCACTGCTTCTGAATACGTTCCGACCAAGCGTATGAACGCTTGCAGGTATCGTGATCTGAGTGAGTGCACGGCAAGCATCAAAGGCGGTTTCACCAATGATCTCCAAGCTGCTTGGTAACGTAACACTTTTCAGCCGGCTACAATCGGCAAAAGCGCTTTTTCCGATCTCACGCAGACCGTAGGGTAAGGTCACCGATACAAGCTGCGTACAGTTATAAAAGGCGTTTTCTTCAATGACGGTTACAGTTTCGGGTAAAATCACCGCAGTAATCTTTGAATCAAAGATACTTTCAGCGGCAAATGCCCCCTCTGCAATCGCAACGACCGGGCAACCCTGATACTCGGGTGGAATATGCAGCACCGTATCGGTGCATTCACCCATACCGCTGACGGCATAGACCTTTTCGCCATCTACCTGTATCTCGGTATATTGCAGTCCCACAGAGTACCCCTCGGGCGGCACGTCGGTGCCGTCCGGTGCGGTCTCGGTTTGCCCCCCGTCGTCGGGAATGACAAGGGTAAAGATGACGAGATTGCTCTCTCTGCCATTGACAGCCTTGACGCAGATATACACCTTATGCTCGCCCGGTGCAAGATGGTCAATCGGGATCAGGATCTCCATGCGCGAGCAGGATTTTCCGCCCATATAGGCAGATACGGCATGCACCATATCCTCGGGCTCTTGGGAAAAGGCCTCGTCATATACAATTTCGCCCTCATCGATTCTGTAACCGTACGTGCCGGGTGTATCATGCACAAACGACAGCCAGCCGCGGAATTTCAGATGCGTGACCGCGGGATCGGTCACCTCGACTCTTTTACGCCATTGCCCGTAGGTATCCAACGTGAATACGTCGATCTCATTATCTCCTGCCACCATGCTCAATCGGTCATAGGAGCTGTGCACGAAGATCGCCTCATCCTCGGCAGGCTTGGTGGTGGTCTGCTCGGGCTCGGTGGTTTGCTCGTCTTTGGTGGTGTCCTCGGTTTGCGTTTCGTCATCCGTACCGTGATCGGGGTCGCGGGTCTCCGGCTCAGAGTCAACATCGCTCTCCTCACTCGAGCCGTTCCATGATTCCCGCAATGCAGCAATCGCGCCGCCAAGTGCATTCTTGGTTTCCTCACTCAAAAGGTTGGAGATCACGTTATCGTCCTCGGTCAGCACGATCTGCACGAAATGCAGTACCGTGCCGTCATATTCGGGATAAGTCTGCTCTACCCTTTTCACGGTTGCCGTTACGTAGCCAACGCCCAATACAGTCATGCCCAAACTCAGCACAAGGGCGATGACGGCTGCGATCAGCGCGATGCGGAAAATCGGCTTCCGACGCAGGGGCACGGGGGCTTCGGCGCGGCTGAGCAGATCGGAATCCACGTCGCTCATCACGTAGAGCAATTCAAGATTTGTCATACCGCAAAGCCCTCCTTTTCCAGGAATTCCTTAAGGCTTTTCCTTGTTCTGGAAAGGATCTTGAACACGTTGGCCGTGCTCAGGCCGTAGCGGGAGGCAATGCTCTCCACACTGTCCAGATGATAATATCTGCGCAGAAAAATATTGCACTCACGCGCAGGGAGCGCATGTAAAAAGCGATTGAAGGCCTCGCCAAACGCCCGCCTTTCCATCTGCGACTGCACGTCCTCACCGGGAGCGGCCACCTCGGCCAACTCATCCAGCGCCAGCGCGACCTCACCGCCGCCTCTTTTATCGCGGTTATTTGCCTTATAGCGGTTGAGCGAGAGATTGCGCGTGATCTTGCCAAGGTAATGCTTGAGCACGGGCGGACACACGGGCGGGATGGAATTCCACGTAATTAACCAAGTGTCGTTGACACATTCCTCGCTGTCCTGCATATTGTGCAGAATGTTTTGCGCAATGCTCGTGCAGTAGCCGCCGTACTTTCGATTCGTCTCAACAATGGCTCGCTCGTCGCGGGCGTTATACAGCGCGATGATCTGATTGTCCTGCATATTCTGCATTTTGCATCCCTCCCCTTCCTCAGCTTTGACTTTCGAGCTTTGCCCGAAGCATTTTCTTGGCCCTGAACATGCGGCCGTTGACAAGGCCGCGCGAAAGGCCGAGCAGCTCGGCAATCTCGGAATTGGTTTTGTGTTCATAATATTTGAGCACGATAACCTCGCGGTACATCGGCTCAAGCTGCTCCACCGCGCGTCTGACGCGGTCGGCGGTTTCTTCCCGCTCGATCAACACAGCCAGGTCGTATTCCGCTGCAGCGGTGCCGTCTGCGTCCTGCCCTTCCGAGATCAGCGCGCGCTGTCGCTTTTTGCGATGGTAATGATTGATGGCGACATTGCGCGTATAAGTATGGATCATGGCAGCCGTGGACGCGCTGTCAAGTTCGGCGAAATCCTCAACGTGCAGACAAACGTGATAAAACGCCTCCTGCACCGCGTCCTCGGCATCCTGCTGATTGCGCAATATGTGAAATGCCTTTTTGAGCATTGGCTCGTAATATAATTCGTAAAGTCCTTCCAACAGCTCGCGTTGCGCGGGTGTCAGATCGGGCATTGAAATCCTGTTTTTCGGTTGCATGACGTCTCCTTCAAAAAGCTGTTATAGCCGAAAAGAGTCGAGCTCGTACGGTTACACTTATCATTACAACTTTTTTTCGAAATTCTGACAACTTTTTTAATATAACAAATCAAAAACCGAAAAATTTGCGGATCTTTTAAAAATTTACGGCGAGCGCGTTGGCGAGATACTCCGCCAAGAGTATCTCGCCAGTTCTATTCGCCTGCGGCGAGTGATATTGCCTTGCAGTGATATTTGGACTTCGTCCAAGTGATATTCGCTTCGCGAGTTCAGAGGCGAATAGAATATCACTGAAGCCGAAAGGCTTCAATATCACTATTGCGGCAGCAATAATATCACTCCGACGAAGTCAGAATATCACTCATGACCCAAAAAAAGAGAGAGTTTTGCGAAATATCGGAGTTACTTCCGCATGACTCTCTCTTCTATTCACAGACGTCTTTTTTATTACTAACAAACTAACGTCGGAAAATTTGTGATTATCCAAAATTTTATTGGTAAATGACGTTTTCCCTGCCAAGCAGGCTGACAAGCTGCTCCATGACAAAGGGAGAGAGCGTGATGCCGCTCTGATGGGGGTGATAGGTTTTGGTGGAATTATCAAAGAAAACCAGCGGGACGGTCACGCCCTCGTCAAAGATCCCGGCTAAGTTGAGCGCCTTGCGGTACGGAACGCCCTGCAGATCCGGCACGCGCAGATACAGCTTCTTTTGCTTGGGCGGCATCTTTTGCGCCTGCTGCACGGCGGTCGGCTTTTCGGGCTCTTGCTGTGCGGGCGGCTGATAATGCTCGTCATCCACCAGCTCCTCTGCCACGCTGACCAGTACCTTGGGGGCTTCCTCCTCGCGGATCGAGAGGTTGCCGTGAATGCACAGCGCACTGTCCATGCGGACAAGATGCCCCTGCGTTTCGTAGGTCTTGGCAAACATCAGACATTCGATCTCACCCGTGCGATCCTCTATGGTAAAGAATGCCATGCGCTGGTCGTTTCTCGTGGTCTTGATGGTGACCGAGGTGACCACGCCGGCGATGCGGATGCGTGCGCGATCGGGCAGCAATGCCCCTGTTTCGTCTGCCAGATCTGCAATGTTGCGGACGCGGTGATCGGCAATGCATTTATCGTATCCGTCCAGCAGATGTCCCGAGAAATACATGCCCGACGCATCCTTTTCCAGCATCAGCTTTTCCCTTTTGGTATACTCGGGAATTTGCGGATAGGAGAAGGACGACTTGGCCTTGACCTCGGGCACTATGCTGAACATATCCAGCTGACCTGCGATATTGTCGCGATTTTTTTGCGCGATCTGATCGATGATCTGCTCGTAGGCCGACAACAGTCTTGAACGGTAGACGCCCAGAGAATCAAACGCGCCCGCCTTGATCAGCGCCTCGATCATGCGCTTATTCATGTCTTTTCCCGACATTCGCTCGACAAAATCCTCAAAAGAGGTAAATTTTCCGTGCTCACGCTCGCGGCAGAGCGATGCGACGAACTGTCCGCCCACGTTTTTGAGTGCCAACAGTCCAAAGCGGATGGTATTGCCCTTGCCGAAGAAATCGGCACGGCTCTCGTTGATATCGGGCGGCAGAACCGAGATGCCGCGCTTATTGCACTCGCCGATATATTCCGCGATCTTGACCTGATTGCCAAGCACGCTGGTCAGCAGCGCCGAGAAATATTCGCAGGGATAATGCGCCTTTAAGTAGGCCGTGCGATAGGACAGCACGGCATAGGCTGCGGCGTGCGATTTATTAAATGCATAGTTTGCAAAATTGGCAAGGTCGTCAAACAGCTTTGTGGCGGTTTTGGCATCCACATCGCGCTGTGCCGCACCCGAGATAAAGCTCTCTCTCTCAGCCTCCAGCACGTCGGCCTTTTTCTTGGACATGGCGCGGCGCACCACGTCCGCGTGCCCGAAGCTGTACCCTGCCACCTCGCGGAAGATGCGCATGACCTGCTCCTGATACACGGCACATCCGTAGGTCTCCTTGAGGATGGGCTCAAGCAGCGGCGTGTCGTATCCGAGCTTGGAGGGGTCGTGGCGGCACTCGATATAGCGCGGGATCGACTCCATGGGGCCGGGTCGGTACAACGCGATGACCGCAATAACGTCCTCAAAGCAGGACGGGCGCAGCTGGGTGAGCACCTGCTTGATGCCACTCGATTCCAGCTGAAAGATGCCCGAGGTGTTTCCCTTGGCGATCAGTGAGAAGGTTTCGGGGTCGTCGTACGGAATGCGCTCGATGTCAAAAGCGGGGTCGCTTTCGCGGATCTGGGTCTGCGCGTCGTTGATGATGGTCAGATAGCGAAGTCCCAAAAAGTCGAATTTCAACAGCCCCAGCTTGGCTACGGTGTCCATATCAAACTGGGTGACCGGTGTGCCGTTGCTGTGCGCCAGCGGTACGTATTCGCGCACCGGCTTATCGGTGATCACGATGCCTGCGGCATGCACCGAAACATTTCTCGGCATGCCCTCCAGCGCCATGGCGGTATCAATCAGCTCGCGGTTTTTGTCCGAAGCCCCGTAAAGCTGCTTGAGCTCGGGCATTTTGAGCGCGTGCTCCAGCGTGATATTCAGCTCGGCGGGCACAGCCTTGGCGATGACGTCCACGTCGGCATACGGCATGCCCATGGCTCTGCCGCAATCGCGGATGGCAGCTCTGGCCGCCAGCGTGCCGAAGGTGATGATCTGAGAGACGTGCTCCTTGCCGTAGCGGTCGGCTACGTAAGCGATGACCTCGTCACGGCGGTTATAGCAAAAGTCGATATCAATATCGGGCATGCTGACGCGCTCGGGGTTGAGAAATCTTTCAAACAGCAGGTCGTAGCGGATGGAATCCACGTCGGTAATTCCCAGAGCAAATGCGACCAGCGAGCCCGCACCCGAGCCTCTGCCGGGACCCACGGGAATGCCGCGGCTCTTGGCAAAGTTCACGTAATCCTGCACGATCAGGAAGTAATCGGCATACCCCATCTGCTCGATGACCGACAGCTCGTAGGCGATGCGGTCGCGATAGGTCTGCTCGCTGTGCGCGTCAAAGGTGATCTGTCCCCTTGCCACACGGCGGGCAAAGCCCTCTTCTGCAAGCTCATAGAGATAGGATACCGAATCCTTGCCGTCCGGACACGGGAATTTGGGCAGATACAGCGTGTCAAAATCAAAATCCACCTCGCATCGGTCGGCGATCTTGACCGTATTCTCCAAAGCACCCTCGTACTGACCGAACAGCATACGCATCTCGTGCGTGTCCTTATAGTAAAACTCGTCGGTCTCAAAGCCGATGGGTCGGCCGTCCTCGATGGACGAGTTGGTCTGGATGCACATCAGAATGGCTTGTGTGGAAGCGTCGCGGCGACGCAGATAGTGGCAGTCGTTGGTGGCCACCACGCCAAGGCCCAGGTCTCCCGCCAGTCTGTAAAGCTCGGGCAGGATCTGCTTTTGCTCGATCATGCCGTGATTTTGCAGCTCGATAAAGAAATTGTCCTTCCCGAACACGGCGGCATATTCCCGCGCGGTCTGCAGGGCGGCGACATAGTTGCCTGCCGAGAGCAGACGCGGAATTTTTCCCGCAAGACAGGCCGAGAGCGCGATCAGACCCTCGTGGTGCGAGCGAAGCAGCTCCATATCCACGCGGGGCTTGCCGTAAAAGCCCTCGATAAAGCCTTGCGAGACAAGGTAGATCAGATTTTCATAGCCCTTTTGATTTTCGCACAGAAGGACAAGGTGATCCGCTCCCGACTCGGCGCTCTTGGTCTTTTCGAAGCGCGAGCCCGAGGCCACGTACACCTCACAGCCGATGATGGGCTTGATGCCCGCACTCTTGCAGGCCTTATAAAACTCGACCACGCCGTACATGGCGCCATGGTCGGTGATGGCAACGGCATGGTGACCGCACTCGGCCGCCCTTACCGGAATATCCTTGATACGGCAGGCGCCGTCAAGCAGGCTGTATTCGCTGTGCAGATGCAGATGCACGAATTCGTTTTGTGCCATGCGGCACCTCCTTTCGATCAGTCGGGCAGCTCGGCTGCAAGATCGATCAGTTTCTGTAATCTGTGATTAAGTCCCGATTTGGTGATCGGGGGTACGTGCAACGAGGCGAGCTCACCAAGAGAAACGTTTTCATATCGCAGGCGAAGCATAGCCGTTTCGTGCAGAGCGTCGGGCAGCTTGTCCAGCTCGCCGTATCTCTCCAGCTTCTGAATGGCCGCAACCTGCTTACGGGATGCGGCTACGTATTTGCTGATGTTTCCCGTGTCGCAATTGGTCATGCGGTTCTCAATACCGCGGATTTCGCGCTCGATCTTTTTATTGAGCAGCTCAAAGACCATAGTGCTGCTGCCAAGAACGGTCAGCACGTCCTCCACGCCCTGGCTGTTTTTGATATAGACGCCAAAGCTCTTAGTGCGCTGTACGCATCCAAGCTTGAGCTTGTCCTTGACAAAAAGCGCTTGTAAAGCCTGCGCACGCGAGGAGCTTGTGCACCTGATCTCCAGATGCGAGCCGGTAGAGGGATCGGACACGGTACCCAGCGCGCAGAATGCACCGCGCAAAAAGGCAGCGCGACAGCCGTCGCACTTGATCTGTGCGGAAAGATCTGCCACCGAGACCGCATCCCACGCGCGGATCATGGACGCGCACTTGGGAGATTCAAACCCAACCTCCACACCGCTCTGCTTGCCGTGCACGTAAGGCGCGCTCTCCGCATCCCTGCCAAAGTGCCGCTTGATCTCGGCTACGGCATGCTCGGCAAACGCAGTCGGCAGCTTGGCCTTTACCGTGTTATATTCGGCCACGGCACCAAACAAAAGTCCGATCAAAAAGGCTCTGCGGCAGCAGATGGGCTTGATGGGCAAGGCGAAGATCTCGGCCTTGACTTGTTCGGAAAATGACATATTTAATCCCCTATGTACTTGAATTCGCATTCCAGCTCGACGCCGAATGCATCCCTGACGCGCGCCTTGATCAGTGCGACCAGAGCCAGCACGTCAGCGGCCGTCGCACCGCCGTCGTTGACCACAAAGCCGGCGTGCTTTTCGGACACCACGGCACCGCCCACGCGCGTGCCCTTGAGTCCCGCATCCTCGATCAGCTTGCCTGCAAAATGGCCGACAGGACGCTTGAAGGTACTGCCCACGCTGGGGTAGTTCAGCGGCTGCTTTTCACGTCTGGACGCGGCCTGCTCCCTGACCCTTTGCATGATCTGCCCGGCGTCTCCCGACCTCAGCGCAAAGGTGCTTGACAGGATCACGTACTCGGGATGATCGGCAAAGATGCTGTGGCGGTAATCAAACTCATGCGCCGCGGCATCGACGGTGACGACCTTGTTGTTTTTGGTATCGTAATATTCGGTACTTAACAGCACGTCAGAGATCTGACCGCCATACGCGCCCGCATTCATGTAAACGCCGCCGCCCACCGTACCCGGAATGCCGCAGCCGAATGCAAAGCCCTCATACCCTTGGCGGCTTGCCTCGGTGCACACGCGGGCAAGACTTGCGCCGCTTTGCGCGTAAAGAGTATCGCCGTCAAAGCGGTATTGCTTCATTTCGGTGGTAAAAATGACCACGCCGCGAAATCCCGCATCCGAAAACAGCACGTTGGAGCCGTTGCCGACCACGCAGTATTTAAGACCGCTCTGCGCAAGCATGGCCAGCTGCAAGGTCAGCTGCTCAACCGTGGTGAAAAACAACACAAGATCGGCTTTCCCGCCGATACGGAACGTGGAATAATCACACAGGGGCAGGTCTGCTTTGACCGGAATACGCGCTCCTTTGCACTGTGCTAAAAATGCCTTCATAAGCTCCCCTTCTCTACCAAATCGGGTAGCTGTGCAAGATGATTGATCACATAAGTTACCGGAATATCGGTGGGCACCGGCTTGCCCTTGGGGTTATACCAGCAGGTGTCCAATCCCGCATTGATGCCGCCCCTGATATCCGAGGTCAGCGAGTCGCCGACCACCAGCGTGGTGGCGGGATCGAAATCCGGAATGTCGTTCATGACCGCTCCAAAATAACGGATGTCGGGCTTCTCAAAGCCCACCTCCTCGGAGATATAACACTTATCAAAATACTTTGCCAAGGGGCTGGGATTGAATCTGCCCTGTTGCACTCGCTTGTCGCCGTTGGTCACGATATACATGCGGCATTTTTCTGCCAGCTGTGCACAGACCTCAAGCGCGCCCTCGATCATATAAGACTTAGTAGAGAGGGTCTGCAGATAATGCGCCGCCAAGGCCTTGGGGTCGGCCACAAGACCCGTGCACTCGCAAAATGCCTCGAATCTCTTCCACATCAGCACCTTTTTTTCGATCTCGCCTCTCTCCAGCATCTTCCAATGTGCCTCGTTGACCTTGGAATAGATGGCGATGGTCGCGTCGTCGCAAGGTAATCCGTGTGCGGCAAAGGTCTCGGCGATGGCGTCATGCTCCGAGCGGGTAAAGTCCAGAATCGTATTATCGGCATCCATGAGGATGGTTGTGTATCTCAAATCGTCGTCCTCCGTGTGTATACTCTTTTATATTATACTATATATTAAACGATATTGCAACACATTTTTTATCAAAAAACCACTTGCAAATTCTGCTGATCTGAGGTATAATGTAAAGTGGTATTATATATTTTATTGAAAACAAGGAGGATCTTATGAAAAAGCGATTGCAAATCGGTATTGCGGGCTTTGGCGCGATGGGCAAGACCCATGCATACAGCGTGGCGTCGCTGCCGTATTTCTATGAGGATCTTCCCTTTGCCGCCAAGGTGCGCGGTATTTGCACCACAAGTATTGAAAAATCCCAAGGAATCTGCGACACGCTGGGCTTTGACAAGGCTTTTGCCGATGCCTATGCCATGATCGCCGATCCCGATATCGATATCATTGATATCTGCACCCCCAACAACACCCATTACGCCATTGCCGACGCCGCGCTGGATGCGGGCAAGCACGTGCTTTGCGAAAAGCCGTTCTGCGTCAGCGAGGTCGAGGCGAGAGCCCTTGCCGAAAAGGCGGCTGACAAGGGGCTGGTATGCGGCATCGTTTACAACAACCGTCACCTCTCTGCCATCATGCGCGCCAAGCAGTTGATCGATGAGGGGGCACTTGGCAAAATTCTCTCGTTCTCCTTCCACTACCGCCACGACAGCGACATCGATCCCACTCGCACCGTTGGCTGGAAGCAGGATGCGGAGATTTGCGGTGCGGGCACACTGTTTGATCTCGGTTCGCACGCGCTGGATCTCTGCCGCTATCTTTGCGGTGACTTTGCAAGTATTCAGGGAAAATCGCAGATCGCCTTTGACACTCATAAAAATGCCGACGGATCGCTTTGGCAGACCAATGCCGACGAGGCCTTTTACATGACCGCTACGCTGAGGTGCGGCGCGACAGGTCAGGTCAGCGTTTCCAAGCTGTCACACGGCGCGGAGGACGGGCTGGAATTTTCGGTCTGGGGCACGGGCGGTGCGATCCGCTTTACGCTCGCACAGTCCGATATCCTTTATTACATGGATGCAAGTCAACCGAGGCTGCCTCTTGGCGGTACGGCAGGCTTTGCAGCCATTCCCGCTTCGGGCAGATACGACGCCCCGGGTGGCAAATTCCCCGCTGTCAAAGCTCCGCAGGGCTGGCTGCGCGGACACATTCACGGCATGTACCTCTATCTTGACGCCGTGGCAAACGGCACTCACTTCTCGCCCGATTTCGCGGACGGTGCGTATATTCAGCACGTCATGGCATGCGCCATGAGGTCCGATGCACAGGGTGGAAAGGAAGTGAGCGTATGACCTTCCCCATCCTTGGTCTGACAGGACCCAGCGGCGCGGGCAAGGGTGTGGTGGCGGCACGGCTGCACACTGTTCACGGCTTTGCGTGGATCGACACCGACGCCATTTACCACGAGCTGATCTCTGCTCCCTCAGCATGCCTTGACGAGCTGGTAGCGGCTTTCGGTAAAGACATTCTCACCCCCGAAGGCGCTTTGCACAGACCCGCGCTGGCCGCTATCGTATTTGATCCCGACAATAAGGACAAGCTGGAGTTGCTTAATACCATCACCCACAAGCACGTGCTGGCCGAGGCGGATCGCCAAATTGAGACTGCAAGGGCCGCAGGTGCGGCAGGCGCCGTCATCGACGCACCCCTGCTCTTTGAATCGGGCGCGGACAAGGCCTGCACTCATACGGCCGCCGTGCTGGCGCACAGAGACCTCCGCCTCTCGCGCATCATGGCGCGTGACGGATTGACCCTCGAGGCCGCACAAAAACGTCTTGACGCGCAGAAGCCGGATGCTTTCTATATAGAAAGAGCCGACTATATCCTTGAAAACAACTGCGATATCTCTGATATAGATGCAATGCTTGCATTTGTCGACGCACTTGCAAAGGAGCTTGTATGAGACGGCAAAACAACAAGCACACACTTCCCATTATCATCATTCTGATCTGCTCGCTGGTCTTTGGCTTTGTGTTTGAGCTGGCCTGCACGGGCGCAGAGCGACTCACACACCGCCGACCGTATCGCGAAACGGTCACTACGTACGCCGCCGAATACGGCATTCCCGAGGCGGCTGTATACGCGCTGATCAAGCGCGAGAGCAATTTTGACAGCACCAAGGTGGGCAAGGAGGGCGAGATCGGCCTTATGCAGCTGACTCCCGCGCTCTACACCGAGCTTGCCAATCGGGAGCACGACACCGCCATCAACGCCGCCGCGCACTACGATCCCGAAACCAATCTGCACTACGGCACGCTCTATCTCTCAAAGCTCTACCGCAAATACGGCATGTGGAGCACGGTGTTCGCCGCATGGTACGCCGGTGAGGAGACCGTGGATGCATGGCTGGCAAACCCCGACCTGATCGATCCCGATTTCGGGACGCTGCTGGTCATTCCCGACAAGGCTGTGGCTAAGGCCGCAAAACGCGCGACCAAAACCATGGAGCTTTACGAAAAATTATATTATGCAAAATAAATAAAGGAGAATTAGCGACAACTCTCACGCTGCTGATCCGTTCAGTTTATCATTCACGCTTAAACCTCAACTTAAAATGGCCTTTGACCCATTTTAAGTTGAGCTTTCAAGAATATTTTAGCCGCCAAAGGCGGCATGGAGGTATTTATGTCCGAATCCAAAAAAGATCTTCTTTGCTACAAAAAGACCAACTTCTACGAGGTTGCCACTCCCGAGCAGATAAAGGCTGCTTACGACTACTGCGTGGACTACGCCAAGTACCTTGACGCTTCCAAGACCGAGCGAGAGGCTGTGACCACCTCGATCGCCATGGCCGAGGCTCACGGCTACGTTCCCTACACCTTTGGTATGGAGCTGCAGGTTGGCGGCAAGTATTACTATAACAACCGCGGCCGCGCGCTGTTCTTGTTCCGCATCGGCACAGCACCCGTAGCAGACGGCATCCGCATCTGCGCCGCGCACATCGACTCCCCCAGAATTGACCTTAAGCAGAATCCTCTTTACGAGGACGGCGGCTTTGGCTTCTTCAAGACCCGTTACTACGGCGGCATCCGCAAGTATCAGTGGGTTGCCACTCCCCTGGCTCTGCACGGCGTTGTGATCAAGCAGGACGGCGAGACCGTCAAGATCACCATCGGCGAGGATGAATCCGACCCTGTTCTTTACATCAACGATCTGCTCCCTCACCTGGGGCAGAATCAGAATACCCAGCCCTTGGGCACCGCCATTCCCGCAGAGAACCTCAACATCCTGCTGGGCTCCAGACCCTTGGAGGGTGAAGAGTCCGACAAGATCAAGATGAATATTCTGAGTCTGCTCTACGAAAAGTACGGCATTGTGGAGGCGGACTTCCTGTCGGCCGATCTGTCCCTCGTTCCCGCTGCCAAGGCACGTGACGTGGGTCTGGACCGCTCGCTGATCGGCTCTTACGGTCACGACGACAGAGTTTGCGCATACCCCGCTATGACCGCGCTGTTTGAGTCCGACGCTTCTCCCTTTACCAACATGGTCATTCTGGCCGACAAGGAGGAGATCGGCTCTGACGGTGACACCGGTATGCAGTGCGAGCTGATCCTGGATCTGCTTTATGAGATCGCGCATGCATTTGGCGCAAATTTCGGTCTGATGAAGGCCAACTCTATGTGTCTGTCCGCAGACGTCACCGCTTGCTTTGACCCCAACTTCCCCGAGGTATTCGACGGCAAGAACGTTTCCCGCATCAACTGTGGCGTTGCCATGACCAAGTACACCGGTCACGGCGGCAAGGTTGCCACCAACGATGCAAGTGCCGAGCTGATCGCCTTTATCCGCCGCATTATGGCAAAGGGCGAGGTGATCTGGCAGGCAGGCGACATGGGTAAGAACGACCTTGGCGGCGGCGGTACCGTTGCAAAGTATATCTCCAAGCACAACATTCCCACCGTGGACATGGGTGTTCCCGTGATCGCAATGCACTCTCCCTTTGAGATCGTTTCCAAGGCAGACGTTTACACCGCGCACAAGGCTTTCCACGCCTTCTACAATCTTGACTGATGCTGCACAAGCTGCAAGAGCTGCACGATAAATATCTGGCTATGGAGGCACGGATGTCCGACCCTTCCGTGCTCAGTGACCCCGCCGCTTACTCCGCGCTGATGCGCGAATACAAAAAGCTGACCCCCATTATGGAGGCCTATGCCGCTTATCTGCGCGCCGAGCAGGATATTGCCGACGCGCTGGAGCTGGCAGACTCGGGAGACGCCGAGCTCAAGGCGCTGGCACAGGAGGAGCTCTCGGCCGCCAAGCAGGCCAAGGCCGAGCTGGAGGACCGGCTCAGGCTTCTGCTTCGTCCGCGCAACCCCAACGAGGGCAAGAATCTCATTGTGGAGATCCGCGCCTGCGCGGGTGGCGAGGAGGCCGCGCTGTTTGCGGGCGTGCTGTACCGCATGTACTGCATGTACTGCGCAAAGCAAGGCTTCGACGTCTCCCCTATCCACTCCAATCCCACCGATCTTGGCGGCTTTCGCGAGATCACCTTTATGGTCAAGGGCGACGAGGCCTGGTCGCACTTCCGCTTTGAGTCGGGCGTGCACCGCGTACAGCGCGTACCCGAAACAGAGTCGCAGGGTCGTATTCAAACCTCAACCGCATCGGTGGCGGTACTGACCGAGGCTGACGAGGTGGAGGTCGAGATCAAGGACTCGGATCTGGTGTTTGAATCCTGCAAATCCAGCGGTGCGGGCGGTCAGCACATCAACAAGACCGAATCGGCCGTGAGATTGACTCACAAGCCCTCGGGCATTGTGATCGAATGCGACCAGGAAAGATCGCAGTTCCAGAACAAGGCCAAGGCGCTGATGCTGCTTCGCACCATGCTCTACGACCAAAAATGCCGCGAGCAGAACGAAAAGATCGCCGCGGACCGCAAAGGTCAGGTTGGCACGGGCGACCGCAGCGAAAAGATCCGCACCTACAACTATCCGCAATCCCGCGTCACCGACCACCGCATCGGTGTTTCGGTCTACAACATCGACGCCTTTGTGGACGGCGACATGACCCCCATCATCCAGCCGCTGATGACCGCGCAGGCAGCGCTTGACCTGCAGAACAGCAACGGCTAAGACAACTAAGACGATTAAAAGAGGTTTCTTTTGAACACACAGATTTTTACGATACAAGATCCCGCATACGCCGCGGAGCAGCTCCGTGCGGCAGGCGAGATCATCCGTGCGGGCGGCTTGGTGGCACTTCCCACCGAGACGGTTTACGGCCTTGGCGGTGACGGCACAAATCCCGATGCCGCCGCCAAGATCTATGCCGCAAAGGGTCGTCCCTCGGACAATCCTCTGATCATTCATATAGCCGACCCCGCCGATGCCGCGCTTTACGCGTATACGACACCGCTCTACGACGCACTTGCCGCAGCATTTATGCCGGGACCCTTGACCGTGATCATGCCCAAACGCGACGTCGTACCCGCATCGGTGACGGGCGGGCTGGATTCTGTAGCGGTTCGCTGTCCCTCGCACCCCGTGGCACAAGCGCTCATCCGTGCCGCCGGCACCTGCATAGCCGCGCCGAGTGCCAATCTCTCGGGCAAGCCCTCGCCTACCGATGCTTTGGCCGTCATACAGGATCTTTCGGGCAAGGTGGACGTCATCATCGACGGCGGAGAATGTGAGATCGGTCTGGAATCCACCATCGTCAAAATTCTCGAGGATGCGCAAGGTCAGCCGTATCTGACCCTGCTTCGCCCGGGTGCCGTCACCTACGACGCACTTTGCTGTGTCTGCCCGCACGTGGAAATTGCTCCCGCGGTGGTGGGCAAGCTGGCCGAGAATGAGCGTCCGCTCTCTCCCGGCATGAAATACCGCCATTACGCGCCAACAGCCCCTCTTGTGCTGCTGGACGGAAAGGATGGCGACGTGCTGGCGTTTTTGCAAAGCGAGCAAAAATCCCGCACTTGTACGGTACTGTGTTACGACGAGGAGGCAGAATCCCTCGCAGGCGGCGCGCTTGTACCGATCGGGGCACGCGACGATCTGGAAACACAAGCCAAGCGTCTGTTCGCCGCCTTGCGCGAGGCAGACGCCACGGGGGCTGAGATCATCTACGCGCACCTGCCCCCCATGCACGGCCTCGGTCTTGCGCTCTACAATCGCATGATCCGTGCCGCGGCACATACGGTTTTGAAAATATAAAGTAAGGATATAGATAAATGGCAAAGAAAACAACCAAAGACAAAAAGGCGACTGAAAAAATCGAATACGCGCCCATACGTCCCCAGCCGATTACCGAAACCATTGAGAAAAACTACATGCCCTACGTTATGAGCGTCATCATCTCGCGTGCAATTCCCGAGATCGACGGCTTCAAGCCTGCGCACCGCAAGCTGCTCTACACCATGTACAAGATGGGTCTATTGACCGGCGGGCGTACCAAGAGTACCAACGTCGTGGGTCGTACGCTGACGCTCAACCCGCACGGTGATGCGGCGGTTTACGAAACCATGGTACGTCTGACCCGTGGCTACGAGGCGCTCCTGCACCCCTTTATCGACTCCAAGGGCTCGTTTGGTAAGCAGTATTCCTCGGACATGAAGTATGCGGCCTCGCGTTACACCGAGGTCAAGCTGGACAGCTTCTGCACCGAGCTTTTCACGGGTATCAACAAGGATGCCGTGGATATGGTGGACAACTACGACGGTACGCTCAAGGAGCCCGTTCTGTTCCCCACCACCTTCCCCAACGTGCTGGTCACGCCCAACATGGGTATTGCGGTCGGTATGGCGTCCAATATCTGCTCTTTTAACTTGGCAGAGATCTGTGACGGCACCATCGCCCTGCTTAAAAAGCCCAATCTGCCCGTGGAGAAGCTGATGGAGATCATCAAGGCCCCCGATTTCTCGGGCGGCGGTCAGATCATCTATGATGCCGAGCAGTTCAAGAATATTTACTCGACCGGTCAAGGCTCTTTCCGCATCCGCTCGCGCTATATCTTTGATAAAACCAACAACTGCATTGACATTTTGCAGATTCCCTACTCCACCACCATTGAGCAGATCATGGATAAGATCGCCGAGCTGGTCAAGTCCGGCAAGGTCAAGGAGATCACCGACTTCCGTGACGAGATCGACCTCTCGGGCTTTAAGCTGACCATTGACATCCGCAAGGGCACAGACCCCGACAAGCTCATGGCAAGGCTTTTCAAGCTGACTCCCCTTGAGGACAGCTTCAAGTGCAACTTCAACGTGCTGGTAGACGGTGCGCCACGTCAGATGGGTATTGCCGAGATCCTTGGCGAATGGATCAAGTTCCGTACCGTTTGCGTGCGCCGCGAGCTGACTTATGAGCTGAAGGAAAAGAGGGATCAGCTGCACCTCCTCTTGGCGCTGGGCAAGATCCTGCTTGATATTGACAAGGCCATCCGCATCATCCGCCGCACCGAGAAGGAGGAGCAGGTTATCCCCAACCTGATGGAAGGCTTTACCATTGATGAGATTCAGGCTGAGTACATTGCCAACATCAAGCTGCGCAACCTCAACAGACAGTATATTCTCAATAAGATCGCCGAGATCGAGGATCTCAAGCGCGAGATCGAGCACCTCGAGGAGCTGCTGGGCGACGAATTCAAGATCAAGGCCTATATTGCAAACCAGCTCAACGACATCAAGAAAAAGTACGGTCAACCCAGAAAATCGCAGATCATTCAGGCAGACAACGTACCCGTGTTCGAGGAGCCCAAGGTAGAATCCTACCCCGTTTATCTGGTGCTTTCCAAGGAGGGCTACCTCAAAAAGATCACCATGCGCTCCCTGCAGGGTAACGACGAGCAGAAGTTCAAGGACGGCGACAGTCTTCTGACTGCGTTCAATGCCGACAACGCCGACGAGCTGACCTTCTTTACCGACAAATGCAAGGTGTTCAAGTGCAAGGTGGACGATATTGAAACCACCAAGGCGTCTCTGCTGGGCGAATTTGTCCCCGCAAAGCTTGGCATGGATGCAGGCGAGAAGCCTATGTACGTTACCACGCAGGCAGGCTACCCTGCCGGCACCAATATGGTGTTCATCTTCGAGAATGGCAAGGGCGTGCGCGTACCGGTCACGGCTTATGAGACCAAGGCTGTGCGCCGCAAGCTGACCGGTGCCTACTCGGATGCCTCCCCCGTGGTGGCCATCCTGGACGATACCGACAAAAAGCCGCGTGACATCATGCTGATCTCCTCGGACAACCGCGCCATTGTGATCAAGACCGCGCTCATTCCTCAAAAGGCCACCCGTACCTCCTCGGGTGTCACGCTGATGACGCTCAAGAAGGGGCAGACCGTGACCGCGGTGCAGGTCGACGTGGAGGATAGCAAGGGCTACAAGAAGACCAAGATTCCCGCTACCGGCGTGCCGCTGGTTGGCGAGCAACTCAAAATTGATTGATGCGCCAACAAAGACGCTGAAAGGAAACCGCTATGAAAAATAATACCAAGCTGATTGCCAGAATCATGGCAGGCGCGCTTGCCGCGCTGATGGTGCTGGGCACGGTCACCATGACCATCATGTACTTCCTGGCAGAGCATGCGCATTGATTGCATTGCGTTGCGTAAAATAAAGAAACCGCCAACGGCTGTTGGCGGTTTCTTTACGTCTTGTGAATATACATTCTGGAGGGCTGCTCCTCGCCGTCCCCCATGGCGTGGCAGTAAAACTCCCAACCGTAGCGCTCGTAAAACGAATCGTGGTCGGTCAGCAGGTAGAGCGTATCAATGCCGCGCGCCTTCATGTCGCGGCAGACAAACTCAAGCAGCGCGCCCGCAATGCCCTGCCCGCGGCAATCGGGCTCGGTGTAGACCGCGCAAACGTTGGGAGAGAGGTCGGGACGGTCGTGAAAGTCGTTTGCGATCACACCAAGGCCGCCCACAATGCGCGCACCGTCCATGGCCACGTACCACGACGGCACAGCGTTGCCACTCTCAATGGCATCCTGCATGCTTTCCAGATATGCTTCAAGGGGCACGCCCCATTTTTGGTGAAACCAGAGAGCCATTTGCTCCTTTTTTTCGGGTTTGTCGATCAGACGGATGATTTGATAGTTCATTTTTTACCTCAACGTCCGCAGATACGCCTTTTGCTCGGGCGTGATGCGGTAGCTTTCATATTCCTCACTCTGCACAGCCGCGACGCGCGAAAGGTGCTTTGCATATTGGCGCAGCTGCGGCACGCGCACACCGATCACAAGATCGGGAGCAAGCGTGGGCACAAGGCTTGCCGAAAAGGCTTGATAGGCCTTGTCCTGCATGGCAAACAGGTCTTTTTGTATCTCAGTCATATCAGCACTTCCCCATCTGACGGCAAAGGTCAAGGTACACCTGCTCGGCCATCTTGGCGATGAAGATGCGCTCCCGATCGTCGCAGGTGGTCAGGCGGCGCTTATGCGGCAGCCCCCACACATCAAAGAGCCTCGGGCCGATCCATTCGCAAGAGTCCGTGGGCTCGAACACGCCGCGCAAAATGGAAAGGCAAGCGCGCCTCGGGTGCATAAAAATGACCTTCATGGGATATTTGATCAGCGCGTACAGCCATTTCGGATAGTGCGCGGTGATGCCGGTCACGGCAATGCCGGGATGGGTGACGGCCAGCGTGACGTCCTCTCTGTCCGAGAACAGGTTGTATACGGAGAACATGAGGTGCCTTTTGGCGTTTCCGTACACCAGCGAGGCCTTTTTGCGCGTGCGGAAATCCACGTCGTCGGGGTCTGTTTTGGAATAGTTATGCGCAATACTGCCCACAACCACCACTCTGCCCTGCCGCTCTGCCATATTCGGCAAAAGGCGTCGGATAAGATAATAGGGTGCGGCGCAGTTGATCTGAAACACGTTATCCAGCCCCGAGGAGGTGATAAATCGCGGCACGGCGTACGCACCCGCATTGCAGATCAGCACGTCAAGGGGCATGTCCGCCAGCTGCTGTGCGGCGGCGTCCACCGACCGCATATCGGCAAGATCCATTTGCACCCGACCAATCTCGGCCTGCGGATACCGGCCTTGCAAATGCGAGGTCAGCGCATCCATTTTATCAGGATTGCGATCCAACAGGATCAGACGCGCACCAAGAGCGGCCAGTCGCTCACAAAGCGCATATCCCAATCCCCCGGTCGAGCCGGAAATGGCTACGGTTTTGCCTGCAAGTGATTCGGTATTTTTCTCTGTCCGACGTCTCATGTGCGCTCTCTCCTCGATTTCGGTTTCTTTCATTATACCATAAATCTTGATTTTTGCAAGAACAAGAGAAAAAAAGTGAATATGCACAAAATTTTTTCGAAAAAACTATTGACAAATCACAAACAGTATGGTATACTCTGTAAAGTGTTTTGCTTTACACAAGTTCATGCGTATGCGAGGATTATGATGTTTGAGAAAAATCTGAATATCGCATATCTGTTGGAGTTTTACGGCGAGGTTCTGCCCGAGAGAAAGCGGACGGTCATGGAGTATTACTACCACGACGACCTCTCTCTTTCCGAGATTGCCGAGGAGATCGGCATTTCCAGGCAGGGCGTGCGCGACATTATCAAGAAAAGTGAGGAGGAGCTGTTCCACTATGAGCAGACCCTGCACTTGGCCGAGCGGTTCTTAAAGGCAAAACAGTATGCAGACCGTGCGCTTTCCCTCTGCCGCGAGCAGAACGTATCCGGAGAGATCTCCGAGAGCATTGAAAAGCTGCTGGAGTGTATGCAATAAGGAGGTAAACTTATGTTTGAAAGCTTAGGCGAAAAGCTGAGCAATGCCTTCAAAAAGTTCAAGAACAAGGGTAAGCTGACCGAGGCAGACGTCAAGGCCGGCATGCGCGAGGTTAAGCTCGCACTGCTGGAGGCCGACGTTAACTTCAAGGTCGTCAAAGCCTTTATCAATACCGTATCTGAACGCGCTGTGGGGGCGGAGGTTATGGAATCTCTTAATCCCGCACAGCAGATCATCAAGATCGTCAACGAGGAGCTGACCGCGCTGATGGGCGGCTCTCAATCCAAGCTGACCATTGCGTCGAAGCCCCCCACAGTCATTATGATGGTGGGTCTGCAGGGCGCGGGTAAAACCACCCATGCAGGTAAGCTGGCGCTGATGTATAAAAAGCAGGGCAAGCATCCCCTCTTGGTCGCATGTGACGTGTACCGTCCCGCCGCGATCAAGCAGCTTGAGGTTGTCGGTGCACAGATCGACGTGCCCGTGTTCCAGATGGGTGATAAGGAATCCCCTGTCAAGATTGCCAAGGAAGGTATTAAGCTGGCTATGCAAAAGGGCTACGACATGGTGTTTGTGGACACCGCGGGCCGTTTGCAGATCGACGAGGTCCTCATGGAGGAGCTGCAGAATATCAAGGAGGCTGTACAGCCCACCGAGATCCTTCTGACGGTGGACGCCATGATCGGTCAGGAATCGGTCAACGTGGCCGATACCTTTAATAAAATGCTGGATATCACCGGCGTTATTCTGACCAAGCTGGACGGTGACACCAGAGGCGGTGCGGCGCTTTCCATCCGCTACGTCACGGGCAAGCCCATCAAGTTCATCGGTATCGGTGAGAAGATGGATGCCATTGAGCCCTTCTACCCCGACAGAATGGCAAGCCGAATCCTCGGCATGGGCGACGTGCTGACACTGATTGAAAAGGCACAGCAGCAATACGACGAGAAAAAGGCCGCCGAGATGGAGCAAAAGCTTCGCTCCCAGACCTTCACCTTAGACGATTACCTCGAGCAATTTGATCAGCTCAAGAACATGGGCGACCTCAATCAGCTCGCGGGCATGATCCCCGGCATGAAGCCGGGTCAGCTCAAGGACGCCAAGGTGGACGAAAAGCAGCTGGCAAGACAAGAGGCCATCATTCTTTCCATGACCAAAAAGGAGCGCGCCAAGCCCGAGCTTCTCAATGCATCGAGAAAGATCCGCATTGCCAAGGGCAGCGGCACCTCGGTCGAGGAGGTCAACCGCCTGCTCAAGCAGTTTGAGCAGATCAGAAAGCTCATGAAGCAGTTTACTGACATGGGCAAAACAAAAAAAGGCCGCAAAGCCTTGGGTAAGATGAACATTCCGTTCTAAATCAACCGGAATTCATAAAATAAAAAATATATAAAATTAATTTTTTGGAGGAATTTTACCATGGTAAAAATCAGACTCAGAAGAATGGGCGCTAAGAAGGCTCCCTTCTACCGCGTAGTTGTTTCCGACAGCCGTAGCCCCAGAGACGGCCGTTTCATCGAAGAGATCGGTTACTACAATCCTATGACCGCTCCCGAGGAGATCAAGATCGACGCCGAGAAGGCTCAGAAGTGGATCGCTAACGGCGCTCAGCCCACCGAGACCGTTAAGGTTCTGCTCAAGAAGACCGGTATCACCGAGTAATTGACAGCGGGGTTTAGCATGACGGATTTGAAAACCACCTTGCGTGACATTGCAGCCGCCATCGTGGACCACCCCGATGACGTTACTGTCGTCAGCGAGGAAAATGATCACACCATCACTCTGACCCTGAGCGTTCACCCCGACGATATGGGCATGGTTATCGGCCGTCAGGGCCGCATTGCCAAGGCCATCCGTACGCTTATCAAGGCTGCTTCCGCAAACTTGGATAAGAAGGTCAACGTAGACATCAGATGATGCAAAAAGAACGGCACCGAGTGTGCCGTTCTTTTTTATAGAGAATAGTTTGGCTTTGCATTGAGAACTCTCTCACATTCGCACAGCGAATATTTCACTTTTTCCAAGCTCGCTTAAAAAAACATCAGATGATGTAAAAAAGAATGAAGTCGGATCGTAGCCATGTCGTTCTGTGA
>JAZULL010000140.1:0-3992 GCA_045603085.1 Eubacteriales bacterium
ACTTCAAACTGCCCGTCAGGGCATCATAACTTGGCAAGGCCAATCATAACTCATAACTTGCCCGAAGGGCAATCATAGTTGTTCTCCAAGAGATAACAAAAAACGCCCAGCATACGCTGAGCGTTTTTGCAAGTTTCGACCTTTGGTCGAAATTATCTCTTGGAGAACTGAGGTGCACGACGTGCAGCCTTCAGACCGTACTTCTTTCTTTCCTTCATACGAGGGTCTCTGGTCAGGAAGCCTGCTGCCTTGAGAGCGGGTCTGTAGTTTGCGTCAACGCTGAGCAGAGCGCGAGCAACACCGTGACGGATTGCGCCTGCCTGGCCGGAAATACCGCCACCGGTTACGGTTGCAACGATATCAAACTTGCCAAGAGTGTCGGTGGTGCCGAAGGGCTGGTTTACGATCAGCTTCAGGGTCTCCAGACCGAAGTAATCGTCAATGTCACGACCGTTAATGGTGATAACACCGGTACCGGGATACAGTCTTACGCGAGCGATGGACTTCTTTCTTCTGCCGGTGCCGTAGAAATAGGGCTTTGCACTGGTATACATTGGTTATCTCCTTCCTTTCTCTCGATTAAAACTCGTAAGCTTCGGGCTTCTGAGCCTGGTGCTTATGAGCCTCGCCTGCATAAACCTTCAGTCTGGTGAAAGCGGTGCGGCCGAGGGTGTTGTGGGGGAGCATACCCTTAACTGCCAGCTCCATAGCCATCTCGGGGCGCTTAGCCATCAGTTCCTTGTACTGAATGGACTTCATACCGCCGACGTAGCCGGAGTGGTGGTAGTGGTACTTCTGCTCCAGCTTTCTGCCGGTCAGAACTGCCTTATCTGCGTTAATGATAACAACGAAGTTACCGCAGTCTACGTGGGGAGTGAAAGTGGGGTCGTTCTTGCCGCGGAGCAGGTCAGCAGCAACTACAGCGGTGCGGCCCAGAGGCTTGCCTGCTGCATCGAGAACGTACCACTTACGAACTACAGATTCTTTCTTCTGCATGAATGTGGACATGTTAATTTTCCTTTCAAAACATAGTGATAGTTTTCATTACCGGCATATTATATCATGCGATTTCGCACTTGTCAATACCTTTTTTAAAAAAAGTTTGGATTTTTTAATTTATCTTATACTATGCTCGCGTTTTCTCGTTTTTTTGGCGTTTTTTGGCCACTTCCCTTTTTCGCCGTTCACGTTTTTCGACCGAATTTGCCGTGCGCGCCCGCATCTTATATTCCCTTTTCGCATATAGTGAAACAACACCATCAAAGGAAAGGAAGAACAACCGATGCAAACGCAATTCTTGCCCGAGGGCTGTCGCATCTCCACTCTGCAAAACAAAGAGTCGATGAGCTCTCTTTCCCATATTGAAAAGGCCGCCGAGGCGGGTACCGTGCTTGAGGCCAATGCCCTGCTTTGCGACCGCGAGCTGAATCTGCACGTAGATCTTGGCGGTATCCGCGGTGTCGTCCCACGCGCCGAGGCGGTCTGGAGCCGCGACGGCGATCCCATCAAGGACATTGCCATCATCTCACGCGTCGGCAAGCCGGTCTGCTTCACGGTCACCGAGATCGTGCGCCATGGCGGTGTGCCGATGGCAATACTGTCCAGAAAAAATGCCCAGCGCCGTT
This sequence comes from Eubacteriales bacterium, assembly GCA_045603085.1. Taxonomy (GTDB): domain Bacteria; phylum Bacillota; class Clostridia; order Oscillospirales; family CAG-272; genus SVQP01. The sequence goes on from JAZULL010000140.1 coordinate 1,626, forward strand.
GCGCCGAGCAATATCTTTCGCGTCGCCTGTGCGGCGACATCATTCCCGTCCGCGTGACTCATCTGGAGCGCTTCGGGGCGTTTGCCGATATCGGGTGCGGTATCTGCGCCCTGCTCCCGCTTGACAGCATTTCGGTGTCACGTATCGCGCATCCGTCCGATAGACTGCACCCCGGCATGATGCTGCACACCGTCATCCGCTCGATCGATTCGGACAGCGGCCGCATCACGCTTTCCCTGCGCGAGCTGCTGGGCACTTGGGAGCAGAACGTGGCAGCGTTTTGCGCAGGTCAGAGCGCAGCGGGCATTATCCGCAGTGTGGAAAAATACGGTGTTTTCGTGGAGCTGACGCCCAATCTGGCGGGGCTGGCAGAGCTTCCCTCGGGGGCTGCCCCCGAGGCCGTCTCACGACTTTCGGCCTGCATCGGCCACTACACCGGCGTTTACATCAAGAGTATTCAGCCCGAGCGCATGAAGATCAAGCTGGTGCTGATCGACGCTTATCGGGGCGAGCCCGCACACGCGGAACTGAAATACTTTATCGACACCGAGCGCACGTCGCACATTTCGCATTGGCAATACTCCCCCGCGTGTGCCTCCAGGATCATAGAGAGCGTGTTTTAATACTCAAAAAAGCCCTTGTAAGGGCTTTTTTGATCATTTCGCATTTACATGACGGGTGCGAGCAGACGGATGATGGCATAATAGATGCGTGAGATCAACAGCCCCTGCTTTTTATTGACCTGCACGATGCGGCGGCTGACCGCAAAATTCTCTTCCATATTGGCTTGAATCTGCGCAATGATATCCCCGCCGTAAAAGACGCAACCGTTCTCGTAATGCAGATACAGGCTGCGATAATCCAGATTGACCGTGCCCACCGTGGCGATCTTTCCGTCACACAAAAGGCACTTTTCATGGATAAAGCCGGGCGTGTACTGATAGATCTTGATCCCGCTTTCAAGCAGCACGGCATAATGCGACTTGGTGACCTGATTGACCACCTTTTTATCGGGGATCTCAGGCAGGATAATGCGCACGTCCACGCCGCGCTTGGCGGCAAGGGTAAGTGCCGATTGCATCTGCGCGTCAATGATCAGATACGGCGTGGCAATATACAGCGACTCGGTGGCATTGTTGATGATGTTGAGGTACACGTTCTCGGCTAAATATTCAAAGTCCACGGGCGCATCGGCATACGGAACCACGTAGCCCTGCCCCGTGCTCTTGCCGCTCATGGGAGCAAGATACGCCGCGGCATCCACCGCCTCGCCCTTGGGGCATGCGGCATTCCACATCTGCAAAAAGCACAGCACAAGACCGCGCACGGGGTCTCCCTTGATGCGGACGGCGTTATCCTTCCAGTATCCGAAGCGTTGCTCGGCGTTGATATATTCATCGGCAATATTGATGCCGCCCGTAAATCCCACCTTTCCGTCCACGATGAGATATTTGCGGTGGTCGCGGTTGTTCATGATCATGGAATAGATGGGTCTGTAGGGGCTGAATCGCACGCATGCAATGCCCTTTTTGCGCAAAATTTTATCATAAGCATGCGGAAGACCGCGCATACTGCCCACGTCGTCGTAGATCACCTTGATCTCAACACCCGCGGCCGCCTTGCGCTCCAGAATTTCCAGCACGTCGGCCCACATTTTGCCGCGGTTGATGATGAAATATTCAATAAAAATATACTTCTCGGCCGACTCCAGTGCCTCCAGCATATCGGGAAAGGCTTGCTCGCCGCTGGAATAGAAGGTGTTTTCCATGCCGTGATAGCAAGGATAGCCGTGGCTTCTGAGATAGTGAAACTGTCCTGCATCTGCGGCACAGCTCGCGCGGATCTCTTCAATGGCCTCCCTGCCGTCCGGCTTGAGCGATCTTGCACGCTCCTTTTGCTCAGCCAGCGCGCGGCGCATTTTCTTGCGCGGCATGGACGCGCCCGACATCAGGTACAAAAAGCCACCGAAAACGGGAAACAGCAGGATCGGAATGGACCAGGCCAGCTTGACCTCGGGCGTGGCGGGTCTTTCCAGAATTGGGATCAGCATCAAAAGCGAGATCAAGGTCAGAATGGTCGACACGGGTGCATAATGCGTGCTCAGAAAGTAAAGGATGGCAAACGTCCAGCCAAGCTGCAGTATAATTGCCAGACTGATCCAGACAAATCTGCCCGTATAAAGTTTGATCGGCTTTTTCATATTTCTCCCTTCCTTGACAGTATTCTCACCGTCATTATAATCCCCAAAAATTCAGATTTGATTAAGATTATGTGAACAATCGTTGACCACGATACTATTTCACTAATAAAAAAGCGTTTTGCCGCGGCAAAACGCCTTTTGTTGTTCCCGATTATTCGACTACGTCG
>JAZULL010000141.1:0-21072 GCA_045603085.1 Eubacteriales bacterium
GCCGCACCGTGGCAAACGAAGCCTGCGACGCCGCACATATCAGCGTCAACGGCAGACAGGCCAAGGCGTCCTACGACGTCAAGGTTGGTGACATCATCGAGGTTACGTTTGGTCAGCGCACCCTGAAGGTCCGCGTGCTGGACGTCCGTGAATTTACCGCCAAGGCTGACGCTGCATCGCTTTATGAGGTGATATCATAACCAAGGGAAGTTCCGCATATATTGTATTGGTGGCATTTGCCGCCAGTACAATTGCGGAGGCGTAAATGGAAGCAGTACGGGGAAAACACAGTATTTCTTTAGTTGACCGTAGCAGTATGCGCATAGAGGGCGTGAGTGACGTGCAAAGCTTTGATGAGCACAGCGTGGTTCTGAGCACCGTGTGCGGAGATATGGCAATCGAGGGAAAAGATTTAAAAATTGCCGTTTTAGAGATTGACGCCGGGATCGTGGTGCTGTCGGGTACCGTTTCCGGTGTTTACTATTACGAGCAGACAGAGCAAAAAAAGCGCGGCTTTTTTGGCAAGCTGCTCAGATAAGCCCATGGAGCTCTCACAGACAGCGCTGGCTGTCATGCTGTTGTGCGCCGCTCCCATCGGCATTTTACTTAGCATATTATACCGCCTGACCGATTTCAGTCAGTCATCGCGCGATAATGCTATTATAGTGGTTTTGCAAAATTTAAAGGATTTTCTGTTTATGGTCGCAGCTGCCGTGCTGACCGTGCTGTTGGTGTACTACGCCAATGACGGACAGTTCCGGTACGTGGCGCCACTGGGCGTGCTGGGAGGCTATGTCTTCACGGATAAGCTTCTCTCGGGTGTCATACTCAAAATACGGTGTGTTGTGTGCCGTATTTTGTATATCAGTGTCAAGTGGACGCTTGGGTTGATTCTCGCACCCGTAATGATGGTGTGGCGCTTGACGTTTGGCAAACGTGTGGAGAAGGTAAAGAGCCGTGCGATCATACGAAAAACGGAAAACAGAGCGTTGTGGTGGACGGCGCAAGCATCATCCGGATTTGAAAATTACACGGAGGCAAAAGAATGGAAGAAAAACAAAAACAACAGGATGAGGTCGTAGAAAGCACAAAAAAGGGAATGCATATACTTGTTCGCTGTGCGCTGATCGCGATTGTTGTCATATCCTTGTGCACTTTTGTGTCCGGTATTATGATATATAATGCCAATCAGGAAAGGATCAAGGAGCTCAAGGAGCAGATCGCAGATCGCAAGGAGCAGGTGGATGAGCTGAATTTCTGGCTGGATTCGCCCATTGATTACGAGTATATCGTTCGTTTTGCAAGAGAGAAGCTCGGGCTTCATTTTCCGGACGAAACCATCTTTCACAAGGATTCTAATGATTAAATAGGAAGAGTTTATGGCAGAGAAAAAGACAGGTAATAAAATCATAGCCCAGAATAAAAAGGCGTGGCACGAATACTTTGTGGACGAGAAGTACGAGGCGGGAATTGCCCTGTACGGTACTGAGGTCAAGAGTATTCGCAAGGGCGCTGTGAATTTGAAGGATTCTTACTGTGACATTAAGGACGGCGAGATCTTTGTCAAGGGCATGCACATCAGCCCCTATGAGCAGGGAAATATCTTTAATAAAGACCCGCTGCGCGACAAAAAGCTGCTCATGCATAAGCGCGAGATCATGAAGCTGCACGGTCTTGTGGCACAAAAGGGATTTACCCTGATCCCGCTGTCGCTGTATTTCAGCGGATCGCACGTCAAGGTTGAGATCGGACTTTGCCGCGGTAAAAAGCTGTACGACAAGCGTGACGATGCTGCCAAGCGCGACGCTGACCGCGTCATCGAGCGCAGCATGAGAGATCGCAACAAGGCTGAATAACAAAAGACTGTTGCCAAAAGCAACAGTCTTTTTCTGTAAGCAGAGCCCCCCGACGACGTCGGGGGGTTTATTGCAATTACATTGTAAATTCGTACTTGCCGGGAGCAAGATCGATGACCACGCGGTTGAGTCTTTCGCTGTAAGCAGCCTGGTTGAACTCGGAGAACTTGTGGCTGACACCATTGAGGGCGAAGCTGTCATTCTTAGTAAGAATGGGCAGATACAGTCTGGTGGGAACGGGAACCTCGCAGGAGTAGCTAAAGCCGTCCTTGGTCGACCAAGCGGACACGATGGTGCCGTGGTAAGACTCGTAAGAAGCCTTGATGTAGGTGATGTTTTCCTGACCCTCGGGCAGCTCGTCGGGAGTTCTGGTGTCGGGCTTGGGCTGTAGGATGGCGCGCTCAAAGCCGGGAGCGGCGGGATCGTACTCAATACCTGCAACGTGACGGTACATCCATTCCTGAATTGCACCGTAAGCGTAGTGGTTAAAGGAGTTCATGCCGACGTCACCAAAGCCGGTTGCCAGCGTGTAGGAGTTCCATCTCTCCCAGATGGTGGTCGCACCCTGATCAACAGAGTACAGCCAGGAGGGATTTTCTCTCTGGAGAAGCAGGGAATAAGCCAGATCGTTTTCGCCAATCTCAGCCAGCGTCTGTGCAAGGATACCCGTGCCGACAAAGCCGGTGGACAGCTTATGACCGTTATCAATGATCTTCTTGCGCAGAGCTGCGATAGCCGTGGGTCTGTTCTTGGGCTCAAGCAGCTGGAACTTCAGCGCCATCAGATAGCCTGTCTGGGTCTGATGCTCGGGAAGCAGATCACCGTTTTCATCGCAATATTTCTTCTGGAAGAAGGACTTAACGTGCAGGAAGAATTGCTCGTAATGCTTGACGTCCTTGGTCTTTCCCAGAACTCTTGCCATCTGGATCATCAGACGTGTATCAAAAGCAACGTATGCAACGGATACCATCCAGTGGTCGGTGGGCTCGTAAGCCAGCCAGTCGCCGTAAGCGGCATGCTTATGGGGCTTGTCAAGATCGCGCGCCTCGAACATGGTCATGCACTTTTTCATGGAGTCGTAGTGATCTCTGAGGAGCTCTACGTCGCCGTACATCTTCCACATGACGTAGGGAACGATGATGCCTGCATCACCCCAAGCGGCGCCACCGCAGCCGACAACGCGTGCAGCGGGAATTACGTCGGGATAACCGCCCCAGTTGGCCTGGCTGTCTCTTGCATCCTGCAGCCACTTGTGGAAGAAAAGGCGCACGTCGGCATTGTATGCCGCGGTGCTGCAGAAGATCTGTGTGTCGCCCGTCCAGCCAAGCCGCTCGTCTCTCTGCGGGCAGTCGGTGGGAACGTACAGATAGTTACCGCGCTGACCCCAGATGATGTTGGAGATCAGCTGATTGACAAGTGCATTGGAGGTTTCCATCTTGCCGGTTTCATGGGTAGCGGAGCCAATGACCTCGGCGCAGAAGGAAAGAATTTCGATATCTCCGTCTGCCACGATTTCGATGTAGCGGAAGCCGAAGAAGGAGAAGGTGGGCTTGTAGCTCTCGCCCTGCGCATCACCGTTCAGAATGTAATACGCCTTGGCTCTTGCGCTTCTGTAGTTGATGGTGTAAACAGAGCCCTTGGGGCCGTCGTTACCGCGCGCGGTGGAGCCGCTGTCGTTGAGGAATTCTGCCGCACGGAGCTGCACTGCAACCTTGGCATCACCCTTGACCTTGATTACGGGCCAGCCAACCATGTTCTGGCCAAGGTCGTAGGTCAGGGTCTGACCCTTCTTGAGCAGGATGGCATCCTGATTCTCGGCAGAGTAAACGACGTTGATCTCGCCATGCTCGGTGCCGTTATCGACCGTACCCTCATGAACGGTCAGGGAAGCGGGTGATCTTGTCAGCTCGGGACGAACCATAACGGTAGGACCGATGAAAGGAGTGATCTCGATGTCGTGCTCGGTGGTGTAGGGCTGTCCCCATGCCGACGTATCGTAGCCTGCAAGACTCATTTCGGTATAAGAAGGATACTTGGCGTTGTGCAGCTCGCCGTCCCAGATATCTGCGGCACGGACTCTGCCGCCCCAGGTTGCCTGCCAATCGGTATTGGTGCAGATGTACTTGTCGTTTACGCTGATGACAGCATAAAACGCTTCGTCCTCGCCTTCAAAGGCATTGAAGGAAATACGTCCGTTTCTCCAGCCGGGAGCAACGGCAGCAAGCACAACGTTCTCGCCGTCCACCAGATAGGGGGCAAGGTCGTAGGTGAAATACAACGCTCTTTTTCTGAATTCATAATAGCCGGGCTTAAGCTCGTCGAAAACCTCGTTTCCGTTTTCATCTATGCGGCCAACTCTTTTGCCATTGCAGTAAAGATCAAAAATACCCAGAGCGGTAGCAGCGATGGTGACCTTGTCGCTCTTGCATGCGGTAAAGCTCTTTCTGAACAGGGGAAGACCGTGTCTGCTTTCGATCGGCTTGAACTGATCTGTCATGACCAGCTTGCTTTCCCAGGGATTATTGATCTCGGTTTTCTCATTTACACCGGGATTGTGGAGAGAAATCCACTTGGCACTCCCGGAACTCATCATATCTTTCATTGCAAACCTCCGTATGATGTGGTAGTCATCAAGAGTATACCATATATATTGTGTAATTGCAAGTGTTTTACAAAAAATGCAAAGAAAAAACAGACCAACCCCGGGGCTTGGTCTGTTTTTCTATCACCGATTTTATTTTAGCTTGCTAAAGACTCGCAGCCGAAGAAAGCGTTCTCATCAACCAGCGCGTTGCCAACGTTGATGTGCTTGAGGTTGCGGCAATAAGAGAATGCGTAGTAGCCGATCGATCTGGTCGAGCCTGAAAGGGAAACGGTGGTCAGCGAGATGCATGCGCCGAACAGATTGTCAGACAGCGTATTCAGCGTCTCGGGGAGAATGACGGTTTCCAGAGATCTGCAGCCCTCGAATGCCGAGTGGCCGACTGCTCTTGTACCATAAGGGAGCGCCAGCGTACGAAGGGAAGCGCAGAATGCAAATGCCTTCTCGCCCATGGTGCTCAGGCTATCGCCCAGATAAAGCTGAGTCAGCTTGTCGCAGCCGATGAAGCATCTTTCGCCTACGGTGTTGACACCGCGGTTTTCGAAGGTGACTGCGTGCAGATTGTGACACCATGCAAATGCATAATCGCCTACGTGCTTGACGGTCGTCGGCACCATGATCGAAGTGATGTTGTGATTGTGAGCAAAGGCCATGTCGGAAATCTGCGTAACGCTTCTTCCCATATGCTGGTCGGGGATGACAATGCTGCTATCGGTGCAAGTGCCGATACCGGAAAGGGCACATTCATTTTCGTTGATGGACGTAAATGCAAGTCCTGCGGAAGCTGTGATCTGGTGCATGGCGAAACCTCACTTTCTTTGAAGATAGGGAATTTCTCTATGTATAGGATTCCCTTGATGTGCCTACATTCTATACGAATGTGAGGGATTTGTCAATAGAAATCCAAAAATTCTTATGCAAAAGCATGCAAAATCATAACAAAGTGCCAAAATGGCAAAAATGATAAAATAACGAGAAAACGGCGAATAATATATTCCGAATCAATGAAAAATCATTAAAACGAGCCGTATTGCGGAATTGTTGCGATTGGCAGCAACGGTGCACTCGACACGACATGTTTGTCGTGTTTAAAATGCCCTAAAAATGCAGCAAACGAACTCTTTCAGGGCACGGAATCCGAGAAGTTTAACATGCTAAACCGCAAAAGAAATTCAAGAAACCCTAATAAAATAAAGGGAAAGAAGAATTCTTCCGAACGACGGCGAGGTCGTAGCTGGCGGAATGTCGGTTCGAGTGCCAAGATGCAAAAACGCGATTTGTCGTACCCGATTGCAACGCAAGGAGATTGGCAATATGCACAAATGTTTGAAATCAGTCTGCGGCGGCCAACCCGATCCACAAAACGAAGGGGCGGAAATTGTGTAATATTCACCAAAGATCCGTAAAAATTTAAAATTATAAAATCTGCTCAAAAAATTGACGAATCCGAAAAAATCTGCTATAATGAATATATAGAATAAAAAACAGATCACGGAGGTAAAAATGCTTCAGCTTCACAATTTGAGAATAGATTACAATCCGGCTCCCAATCTGGCCAAGACCCATGGTCTTCGCTTTTCCTGGAAGTTGGAATCCGATGCTACGGACGTCGTGCAGAAGACCTATCGCGTTACTGTCTGCAAGGATAACGAGATCGTGTTTGATTCCGAGGTCGTAGAATCCGATCAGTCCTGTGACGTCATTTTCCCGGAGATGTTTTTGCTTCCCGCAACAGAGTACGTATGGAATCTCTGCGTCAAGGATAACTATGATCAGACGGCTGTCTCTTCGCTCAGTTTTGCAACCGAGCTGTATGCCGACATGTGGCAGGCGCAGTGGATCACGCCATCTAACTACATTGTCAGTTGGGCTCCCTATATGAGAAAGAAGTTTGAAGCCGAAAAGCCTGTCAGACGTGCCGTGCTGTACGCATGCGGTCTCGGCTGTGCGGAATACTATATCAACGGTCAGAAGATTGCGGACGATTATATCGACCCTCCGTTTACCAACTATGAAAAAGAGGTGCTGTACCGCGCCTATGACGTTACCGATAAGATCGCCCCTAAGAACGCTTTGACGGCATGGCTTGGTGAGGGCTTTTACGATCAGAGCCAGGTATGGACGTATAACGGCTTTACCTACGGCAAGGTATGTCTGATTGCAAGACTTGAGATCGAATATGAGGACGGGACCCGCGATGCCATCGTCACCGATACGACGTGGAAATGTAAAAACAGCCCGATCACACACAATAATCTGTATAATGGCGAAACCTACGACGCAAGACTTGAAACCCCCGATTTCGCAGATGCCGACGGCAGCGATGCGGGCTGGTGCGACTGTATTGTTGACAAGGTGCCTAAGGGAGAGCTCAAGCCCTGCAATATACCTCCGATCAAGATCATCAAGCGCATTCCCGCCAAGAGCGTCACACCTGCTTGCGGCCAAAATGACAGCGCATGGGTCATTGATTTGGGCGAGAACTTCGCAGGCGTGGTGGAATATCATTTGCCCAGATGCTCAAGGGGCAAGCTGATCGTATGCAGATATGCCGAAACCGTCAGCGCAACAGGCCAGCTTGACTACCGCTCCACGGGTGGCTTTGCAACCCAGTGTGTGCAGCAGGATATCTATATTGCAAGAGGCGACGAGCTGGGTGAGATCTGGCGTCCCAGATTCACCTATCACGGCTTCCGCTACGTTGAGATCAGCGGCATCGATTTCTGTCACGAATACGGCAAGATCCCGAGCGCGGATATCGCCATCGGTTGTGCTTTGTCTACCGATCTTGAGCAGGACGGCACGTTTGAATCGTCCCACAAGGATCTGAATTTGCTCCATGAGATCATTTGCTGCACCTTCCGCTCCAATTATCACGGTTTCCCCGAGGACTGTCCTGCGCGCGAAAAATGCGGCTGGCTGGGTGATGCACAGATCGTTTGTAATACGGGCATCATGAATTACAACATGGCTGCTTCTTATGAGAAATACTTGAACGACATCCGCACACAAAAGGAGGTTTACGGCACGTGGTGTATGATCTCTCCCGGCAAACGCGGCTGCGGTGAGGCTTCGCCGCTTTGGGGCTGTGCGCAGATCATCATTCCGTATTGGCTGTTCCATTACTGCAACGATACGGCGGCTGTCACCGCCAATTGGGATCTTATGCAGGCATGGGTGGAGCATGAGCTTGCAAGATCCGAGGATTACATTATCTCCGAGGGACTTGGTGACTGGTGTCCTCCTTGCGGTGAGAAGAGCGAGCGTCGCATTCCCGTGCCGCACTCCTCGACGCTGATGTTCTATGAGATCTGCATCAAAATGGCTGAGTTGAGCAATCATTTCGGCTATGGCAACGCCAAGTATTATACAGACCTTGCAGACAAGATCGCAGAATCGTTTATCCGTCATTTCTATGATGAAGAGAATCACACCTACGGCACGTGGGGCTCTGATGCGGTTGCGCTGACGCTGGGCGTTTATCCCGAATACGACAGAGATGCGCTGCTGAGTTCGCTGCGCGAGAGCATTATCCGCGACGATTATGCCATGAGCACGGGCATCTACGGTAACAAGTATCTCATTCCGCTGCTGTTTGAAGAGGGCATGGGCGACATGGCCATGGAGATTCTGTTCAATCGCAGACATGTCAGCTTCGGCACAATGATGGATGACAACGGTACGTCGCTCTGGGAGGTGCTGGAGATGCACCACGTTGAAACAGACAAGAACCGCACGGTATCGTCCTATAACCATCCCATGCACAGCGGATTTGCCTATATCTACTATGCATATCTTGGCGGCCTGCGTCCCGCAGAGCCCGGATTCAAGACCTTTGTGGTCAAGCCGTATCACGTAAAGGGGCTTGACGACGTTGCCATTACTTACGAATCTCCCTACGGAAAGATCGCGGTATCCGCTCACAAGACCGAGTCGGGATATGAATACGCCGTCAAGGTTCCCGCAAACACCCATGCCATCCTCTCGTTCCCGGAGAGCGTTGAGATCACTGCGCAAAACGGCACCAAGACACTGTGTCCTTGCGACGAAACCGCCTGTGTCGGATCGGGCACATACAAAATCGTAACGGTTTAATCTTTCCCGGAGATCGAAAAAGGAGACGCTTATGGCAAATATCATCGATTATCTGAAATGGCGTGGTGATATCACGTTTGATCAGGTCAAGCTCAACGAGGTGGACAATCTGATCCTTTCTCAGCTTGCCTTTGTGGATTTTTCGGGAATTGTTCCCGCAGATCCGACAGCAGCACCTGTCACCGTCAAGCAGGCGGCCATGCAGTTTTTCTTTGAAAACGACGTCAAAAAGACCACGCGCCCCGGTCTGATCATCTCGCCTCAAACCTATACAATGTTCCGCATGATGGCTGAGTCCAAGCGATTTGGCAATCTTGAGCTGACAGCCTTTGTTAACGAGATCGATCTCGCACAGGAAAAGCAGTTTTGCGCGATCACCGTCCGTCTTAAGGAAAAGATGTCGTATATCAGCATCCGCGGCACGGATGATACCATCGTAGGCTGGAAGGAGGATTTCAATCTCTCTTTCTTAGATGAAATTCCGTCGCACAAGCGTGTGGTGGAATACGTCAATGCGGTCATTTCGGCACAGCCCGGTAATTTCTATATCGGCGGACATTCCAAGGGCGGCCATCTTGCACTTTATGCCACCGTCAAATGCGCGCCCGAGCATAAAAATCGCATTGTGGCCTCGTTCAGCAACGACGGCCCGGGGCTCTCCAAGACCATTTGCGAGCTGCCCGAGTACAAGGCGGCCGAACCGAAGTTCCACATCTATATGCCGCAGAATTCGGTCGTTGGCATGTTCTTTGAAAACAGGGGAAAGCGCCGTATTGTCAAGAGCAAGCAGGTAGGTGTGTTCCAGCACGACGGCATGTCGTGGGAGGTCATGGGCGGCACGTTTGTCAGAGTTAAAAAGATCGGCAACGATGCGGTCAATACCATTCTGCTCAACGAGAGAATTCATGCAATGCCCATAGAGGCCAGAAAACACTTTGTGGACGTGCTGTTCGGTATGCTGGAATCCACGGGTGTCCAAACCTTGTCCGAGCTTAATGCCAAGAGCCTGAAGAGTATGATCGCCATGATCAAGACTTTTGCTGACCTTGACAAAAAGGAGCGAGAGCTGATGCTTCTGCTGGTAGCGGAGCTTTTGGATCTTCGTATGACTGACGCCCCCATTGAAATCAAACAATAAAATATGACCCGTGCGGCTTTGCCCCGCACGGGTCTTTTGATATTAGGGGAATTACTGTAATAGCACGATCCGATCGGCAAAGCGTTCTGCCTCGGAGCGATCATGTGTAACGAGAATCACGGTCTTGCCGCTCACAAGCTGCTTGACCTTTGCGATCACCTCGTCCTTGGTCGTGGCGTCGAGTGCAGAGAACGGCTCGTCCAGAAGCAAAATATCGGCATCATAGGCAATTGCGCGTGCAAGACTGACACGCTTGGCCATACCGCCCGAAAGCTCGTCCGGATATTTGTCAGCCGCATCTGCTACGCCGAAATCACGGAGCAGCTGTATGGCGCGCGTTTGCTTGTCCTTCTTTGACTTGATGACCAGCATGACGTTTTGCACGACGGTCAGCTGTCCGAACAGCCGCGGCTCCTGAAACATAATGCCAACCGTGCGCTCACCGATCTCAATGCTGCCGCTGCTTGGCGTAAGCAGACCCGCAATCAGGCGAAGCAGGGTAGACTTGCCTTTGCCCGAGGGCGCCATGACGGCCGTAATTTCGCCGTCAGCGAGGTCAAGGTCAAGGCCGTCAAATACGACCGTGTCCGCAAAGGAAAAGTGAAGATCACGAATTTCCATCGCCCACAGCCTCCTTTCGCGTCGTTTTTTTGACGTATCCGAGAATCTGCTTGAATATCAGATCCACGATAAAGCTGAAGATGACAATGGCAACCGTCCATGCAAACAGCTCCACGTATTCCATGTTCTGCTTGGAAAGATACATATACTTACCAACCGAGACCTCGGGGCAGATCAGTACCTCTGCGGCAATACCGGCCTTGATGGCAAGACCCGCACATGCGCCTGCGGCAGAGACCAAAAACGGACGCAGCGTGGGAATCCAGATGCAACGGATACGCTCGAAAAAGCTCAGCTTATATGCGCGGGCGGTTTCCAGCATTGCGGAGCCGGGGGAGGCAAGTCCCTCCAGCGTATTGGAAAATACCACGGGGAGCACCATGAGTGCTGCAATGGCACCGGGGATCAGATCGCGATTGAAAAAGACCAGCGCGATCAGGATGAACGAGGATACGGGAGTGGTTTTGATCACCGAGATGAGCGGGAGCATCAGATCATGCACAAGCTTGACGCGATGGCAGAGTATCGCCAGCAAAAAGCCGCCAAGATACGACAGTGCAATGCCGACTGTAACGCGAATGGCACTGGTGACCATGACGCGCCAGAAGGTGGCGGTGGTGGCCATGGTGCCAAGCTTGATCAGTACGTCAAGCGGCGAAGGGAGGATGAGCGGCATGCCGACCAAGGCCGAGCACAGCCACCACACTCCAAGCCAGAATAATACGATAAGGGTGTACTTAACCGTTTTTTTCATAAGGGGATCAGGGGATGTAGTAAAGATCCTCTGCGGGCAGAGCATTACCGATCGAAGCGGGTGCTACTTGGAACAAAATCTCGTAGAACTTCTCAAGACCTGCTTTCATTTCAGCACCGTCAATATAGCAGATGTTGGAGTTGGGAATGGCCTTGGTGGCAACGGGAGCCTGAGCAAAAATACCGGCAGCGGCAATCATTTCACCGGCTTCCGCAGGGTTCTGATTAACGTATTCGATAGAAGCCTTGTATTCCTCAAGGAATGCCTTGACGGCTGCCTCGTGGCTTTCGAGGAACTCGGTGCGAACAACCACACAGCCCTGCATCAGGGAGTCGGCAGGATAATGCTTCTCCCATTCCTCGGTCAAATCAAGACAGGCGGTCAGGGAAGCGTTACCGCTCTTTGCAATGGTAACCATGGGTTCGGGGAGTACGGCGAGATCCACTGCACCCGAAACGAGCGCGGTACGAAGATCAGCGGGCTGTGCATAGGTGTTGTCAATGATGATATCCTGACCCACGACAAGGCCGTTGGCCTCGCAAACAGCCTTGAACAGGAATGTGGGATTCTGTGCAGGACAGTAAACGGTCTTGCCGCGCAGATCCTCAAAGCTGCTGATGGTTTGGGTCTCGGTGTTGCTCATGACGTACAGAACGCCCAGCGTGTTCACGGCGATCACCTTGATGCCGCCGTTGGTCTTTTGCGCAAGATTGGCAGCAGCATTGGTGGGCAGCGCCGCGATATCGCAAGAGCCGCTGATCAGCGCTGCGGTAATATTGGAGGCGTCGGTCTCTACAGTGATGTTGTACGTAAGTGCAGCAGTACCGGCAGTATTATCGGAGATCAGCTTGGCCATACCAAAGCCGGTCGTGCCGTTGAGCACCATGACGTTGGGCTGAACGTCGATCTCGGGATCTTGAGAGGGCTGGCAGGCAACAAGGGCTGTGATGAGAAGCATAGCGGTCAGAATGATGGAAATAAGCTTGGTGGTTTTCATTTTTTGGTCCTTTCTTTATTCAGTGATAAAATGATAACATATCGTCGCGGTCAAATAAGTGTACGGCTTTTCCGTCACGCTTGATAAAGCCGTCGTGTTCCAGTTGGTCAAATGCACGATAAAGGGATGCGCGTCCCATGTCCAGCATGGTACAAAGTGCACTCATGGGGATCTCAAGCGTCACCGTGTCGCCGGAAGCCTGTGCATCCAGCCAAAAGGCCAGTCGCTTTTCGGCCGAGCCTGCGGTCAGACATGCGATTTTGTGATTGAGATAAAGCGTTTTGGTCGCCAAGAATGCGATGTACTGATATCTGACATTTGCATCGTTATCGATCAGATAGGATAAAAATGCGCGATCCAGAATTAATACCGTGCAGGGCGTGCGCGCCTGCACTTTGGTGGCAAAGGGAAGATCGGTAAAGAGATTGGAAATGCCGAATATTTCATAGGGCTTAAAGGTTCTGAGCATGACCGTGTGGGAGTCATCCGCGCTGTAAGCCGAGGCTTGTCCGTTGCACAGCACGTAAAGCGCGCTTGTTGGCTGACCGGGGGACAAAATGATCTCGCCCTTGGCATAGTCACAGAATTGCGGCTCGGATATCGCATACGCGCGGCTGATGCAATCACGGTTTGCACAGCTCGTGATCGGGAGTTTATCCAGTATGTCAAACAGGTTTTTCATAGCACCTCCAAGTGTATCAAATGAGACACTTATATTATACTCCAGCGGTATGTGAATGTCAATAGCTTCTTTGATGAATTCCTTGTAAAATACTGTTTATATCCCTTGCAATTTTCACAAGAATGTAGTATAATATTATAAATTGCACGATACAATTCAACATAAGGAGAAAGATATGATTCTTGCAATTCTTGCCGCAGGCATGGGCTCGCGCTACGGCGGCCTTAAGCAAATTGACCCAATGACTCCGAGTGGTGAGTTTATTATTGATTTTTCTATTTACGATGCAATCAAGGCAGGCTTTGATAAGGTCGTGTTTATCATCAAAAAAGAGAATTACGAGGCGTTTTCCGAAACTGTCGGCAAGCGCGTCGCACCCTATATCAAGACCTATTATGCATTTCAGGATCTGCACGATCTGCCCGCAGGCTATACGGTACCCGAGGGACGAGTCAAGCCCTGGGGCACGGGACACGCGGTGTATGCCGCAAGGGAATATCTGACCGAGAATTTCTGCGTGATCAATTCGGACGATTTCTACGGCAGAGATGCGTTCTTTAAGGCCGCAGAGCATCTGCGCGCGCAAAAAGACGGTAATCATTATTGCATGGTGGGATACCGACTTGGCAATACTTTGACTGACAGCGGCACGGTCTCGCGCGGTGAGTGCTGTGTGGACGAGAGTGGCATGCTGCAAAGCGTCACCGAGCGCACCGATATCCGCAAGCAGGAGCATGATGCCGCATACAAGGGAGATGACGGTGAGTGGGTCAACCTTTCCAACAATACCATTGTCTCCATGAATTTCTGGGGCATGACACCCGGCGCACTTGATCTGCTGAGCACAGGCTTTGAGAAATTCTTAGCCGCACGCGGAGGCGAGCTCAAGAGCGAATATTACATTCCCGGTGCAGTAGACGATTTTATGAAGGCAGGCAAGTGCGACGTGCGCGTATACGATAC
Organism: Eubacteriales bacterium; assembly: GCA_045603085.1. GTDB lineage: Bacteria > Bacillota > Clostridia > Oscillospirales > CAG-272 > SVQP01. The sequence goes on from JAZULL010000141.1 coordinate 13,709, forward strand.
CGATGCGCGCTGGTACGGCGTGACCTATGCAGAGGATAAGCCCTTTGTCAAAGCCTCTATCAACGATATGATCAAATCCGGTCAGTATCCCGCATCTCTTTGGAGCTGACCGACGAAAGGAAATATATGAATAACGCACAAATATTTATGATCGCAGATCGCTTCGATTTCGAAGGCGAGCCGATCACGGTTACCGAATGTCTGACAGGACATATCAACTCGACGTATTTTGTGGACTGCACCTCCGAGGAGGGACTTCGCAGATACGTTTTGCAGATCCTTAACACCAACATTTTCAAAAAGCCCGACGATGTTATGCGCAATATCCTGTATATCACCAAGCATATTGAAAGCAAGCTTGAAGCTGCTGGGCTTGACAGCGAGCGCGGCACGTTGCACGTGGTCAACACCAAGGACGGTCATTATGCCTACGTCGACGAGGAGAGTGGCTACTGGCGCGCTTACCGCTTCGTGGAAAACGCTACCTGCTATCAGGCTGTGGAGTCGGCTGAGATGTTTACCAAGGTTGGTCTGGCGTTTGGTAATTTCCAAAGACAGCTTGCCGATTTTGACGCTTCGCTGTTAGCCGAGACCATCCCGAATTTTCACAATACCGAGGACAGACTCAGACAACTGTTAGAGGCAATGGAAAACAATGCCGCAGGCAGACTGGACAGCGTGGCGGATGAGATCAATTTCGTGCTGCACAGAAAGCCCGCATGCAGCTATATCAATGAAAGAATTGCGGACGGCAGATTGCCGCTTCGCGTGACCCATAACGATACTAAGCTTAACAATATCATGTTGGATAACGAAACGGGCGAGGGCATTTGCGTCATCGACTTGGATACCGTCATGCCCGGGTCTGTTCTTGCAGACTTTGGTGACAGCATCCGCTTCGGTGCATCCTCTGCCGCAGAGGATGAGACAGACCTGGACAAGGTCTTTGTCCGTCTTGAAATGTTTGATGCATTTGCAAAGGGCTTTATTGAGGGACTGGATCATTCGCTGACCGAGCAGGAGATCCTCAGCCTGCCCATGGGTGCATACATACTGACACTGGAGACGGGTATCCGTTTCCTGACCGACTACCTCAATGGCGATACCTACTTCAGAATTGCATATTCCGGACACAATCTTGACCGTGCGCGCAACCAGTTCAAGCTGGTAGCAGACATGGAAGCCAAGATGCCCGAGATGGATCGTATCATTCAAAAGTACTTATAATACACGGAGGAAGATAAAATGGCTGTTCTTATTACGGGCGGCGCGGGCTTTATCGGCTCTCATACCGCAGTTGAATTTCTGGAAAAGGGCTATGATCTCGTCATTCTTGACAACTTTGCAAACAGCAAGCCCTGCGTACTGGAGAGAATCAAGGAGATCACCGGCAAGGATTTTCGTTTCTATCAGATCGACCTGCTTGATAAGGTCGCGCTTGACAAGATGTTTGACGAGTGTCCTGATATTGATTCCTGCATTCACTTTGCAGGCCTGAAGGCTGTCGGTGAATCTGTCAGAATGCCTCTTGCATATTACAATAACAATCTGACCGGCACCATCAATCTCTGCAATTCCATGGCAGAGCACGGTGTCAAAACGCTGGTGTTCAGCTCCTCCGCAACCGTGTACGGTGATCCCGCAACCGTTCCGATCCGCGAGGATTTCCCCACGGGTAACACCACCAACCCTTACGGTGAGACCAAGCACATGATCGAGCGCATCCTTAAGGACGTGCATCATGCCGATCCCGAATGGAGCATTTCGATCCTGCGATATTTCAACCCAATCGGAGCGCACGAGAGCGGCAAGATCGGTGAAGATCCCAACGGTATTCCCAACAACCTGCTCCCGTATATCACACAGGTCGCATCCGGTAAGCGCGAATATCTGAGTGTTTACGGAAACGATTACGATACCCACGACGGTACCGGCGTACGCGACTATATCCACGTTGTCGATCTTTCCTTGGCGCACCTGCATGCACTTGAGCTTGCAATCAAGCAAAAGGGGATTGAGTATTTCAATATCGGTACCGGCAACGGATATTCTGTGCTTGACGTGGTACACGCCTTTGAAAAGGTGACCGGCAAGCCTCTGCCTTACCGTATTGTTGACCGCAGACCCGGCGACATTGCAACCTGCTATGCAGATCCCGCAAAGGCTGAACAGATGCTTGGCTGGAAGGCTAAGTATGATATCAATCGCATGTGCGAGGATGCTTACCGCTGGCAGACCATGAATCCTGACGGATACGGAGAATAAGACTATGGTAACGAAAGAATTGTTCGGCCACTTGCCGGACGGACAGGAAGTATACGTTTACACCCTGCAGCATCATGCCGGAGGTATTCGCGTTAAGGTTTGCGAATTCGGCGGTACGCTGATGAGCATTGAGACCCCCGACCGCAACGGTTGTATGACCAACGTTGCATGTGGCTACGATAGCCTTACCGATCTGATCGAGGCTGACGGTTACGTCGGCGCATTGGTGGGCAGATATGCCAACCGTATCGGCGGTGCGAAATTCTTACTTGAAGGTAATGAATATACGCTGTATCCCAATAATAACGGAAACACGCTTCATGGCGGCAAGGTAGGCTTTTCGCATAAGGTATGGGCATCCTCTTATTCTGATACCACCCAGCCCAGCGTTTATTTTTCGCTGATCTCTCCCGATATGGAGGAGGGCTTCCCGGGGCAGCTGAGCTGCACCGTCACTTATCGCATCGACGAAGATGATACGCTGGCCATCGATTACAAGGCCGTGACCGATAAAACGACCGTCATCAGCATGACCAACCACGTGTATCTCAATCTTTCCGGTTATGCATCGGGTAAGATCTTTGATCAGATACTGCAGATTGACGCTGACCGTTATATCAAAACCGATGCTCAACTGATTCCCACCGGTGAGATCGCTTCGGTAGAGGGCACTCCCTTTGACTTCCGAGAAGCCAAGCCGATTGGCCGTGACTTCTTCGAAGACAACGAGGATCTCAAGCTGGCAGGCGGTTATGACCATTGCTTCTGCACCTCGACCTATGACGGAAAGGTCAAGAGAATCGTGACAGCCTACGACCCCAAGACCGGCAGAGCCTTGGACGTGCGTACCGATCTGCCTTGCGTTCAGCTGTATACCGGCAATTTCCTGACCGATGACGGTCATCCGTTCTGTGGCGGTTACCGTAAGGATCTGCAGAATGCATTCTGTCTGGAAACGCAAATCATGCCGGACAGCCCCAATCATCCCGAGTTCACGCCCTGCGTGCTCAGACCCGGTGAGCTTTACAGCACCACAACCGAATTCAAGTTCTACGTCAAATAATCAATTACGCCACCGACGCTTGTCGGTGGCGTTGTTTTGTCATAAAGCCTTGAAAATGCACATATAGTGCAACGAAAGGCGGTGTGAAAATGCGTAGTTATAAATGGAATAGACATGTCAGAGCAAACCTGCTTGTATTGGTAATTTGTTTGATATTGGCTCCAATTGGAGCAGCGGCACAAGACGTCGTGTTAATAGACGAGCAATCAGCTTTGTGGAATACCGACCAAATGGCACGGTATGAGGATGACCCCGCATGCAAGTCGGCAATTCTCATGGAGGCGCAAACGGGAACGGTTCTGTTTGAAAAGAATGCGGATGAGGGATTGCCTCCGGCATCCGTGACCAAGATCATGACGTTATTGCTTGTCATGGAGGCCATTGAGCAGGGAAAGATCAAATGGGACGATATGGTGAGCGCCAGTGCACATGCATGCTCTATGGGCGGCTCTCAGATCTATCTTAAGGAAAACGAGCGCATGAGCGTGGAGGATATGGTCAAAAGTGTAGTCATTGCTTCGGCCAACGATGCAGCTGTTGCGCTTGCCGAGCATATTGCGGGCAGTGAGGCCTCGTTTGTCAAGATGATGAACGACAAGGCGTTGCAGCTGGACATGCAAAACACAAGATTCGAAAATACCAACGGACTTGACGATACCGCGCAGAATCATTATACCTCTGCGCGTGATATTGCCATCATGTCCCGCGAGCTGATCAGACATAACAAGATATTGGAGTACAGCTCTATCTGGATGGATACCATCCGCGACGGTGCGTTTGGTCTGACTAATACCAACCGTCTGGTCAGGTTTTATCAAGGCTGTAACGGCCTCAAAACAGGCTCTACGGCAAAAGCCGGATTTTGCGTCAGCGCGACGGCAACGCGCGACGGTATGACGCTGATTTGCGTTGTGATGGGCGCAGAGAATCGCGACGTACGCAACAAAATTGCTACAGAGCTGATGGATTGGGGATTTGCAAATTACGGATTATTCATAGCTAAGGGTGACGTGCTGACCGGTATCCCGGTCAAGGCCGGCACACAGAACGTTTTGCAGGCAACCTATAGCGATTTTTACTGTCTGCTTCCCAAGGCGAAGGTTGCATCGGTCAAAGCTGTCGCAGAACTGGAAAGCGAATATTTCACCGCACCCGTGCTGGTTGGGGATAAGCTTGGGCAGGTTGTGTATTCGATAGACGGCGAGCAGATCGGAGCGGTGACCATTCTGAGCGCGCAGAATATTCAAAAGATCAATTACTTTGGCGTACTATGCCGTGTAATTGCAAAATTTTTACTCATTTGATGTGAAATATTCGTACAGCCCTTGAAAACCTGCGCGGGTTGCGGTATAATATTACTATACGCTACAAAGCGAATTTCAAGCAAAGGCGGTACTTACATGACTATCAAACTCAATGACAATTACCTTAAGGGATTTATCGGCGATCAGGAATACTGCGCGATCCAGCCTCAGGTAAGCGCAGCACACAAAATGCTGTGCGAAAAGGACGGCCCGGGTAACGATTTCCTTGGTTGGACAACACTTCCCAACGATTATGATAAGGCAGAATTCGCACAGATCAAGGAGAGTGCGGAAAAAATCAAGAAGTCTTGTGACGTGTTTATCGTGATCGGTATAGGCGGCTCTTATCTAGGCGCGCGCGCGGTCATTGAATATCTTAAGTCTCCCTTGTATAATAACCTGAAAAAGGATACCCCCGACATTTATTTCGCAGGCTGCAATATCAGTGCGGCATCTATTGCCGAGCTGATGAGCATTTGTGAGGGGAAGGATGTTTGCATCAACGTTATCTCCAAGTCCGGCACTACCACAGAGCCTGCCGTAGCGTTCCGCGTTTTCCGTGGTATGCTTGAGCAGAAATATGGTGTTGAAGGTGCTAAGGAAAGAATTTACGTTACCACCGACAGACAAAAAGGCACACTCAAGGCGTTCTCGGATCAGATGGGATACAAGACCTTTGTAGTACCGGATGACGTCGGTGGCAGATTCTCGGTACTGACCGCAGTTGGTCTGCTTCCCATTGCCGTTGCAGGCATTGACATCGATGCTCTTATGCAGGGGGCCGAGGACGCAAGACTTGCTTATACAAGTGACAGCATCGCCGAGAACGATTGCTATAAGTATGCGGCAATCCGTAACATTCTGTACAGAAAGGGTAAGACCACCGAAATTCTGGTTGGCTATGAGACCTATGCCCAGATGTTCAACGAATGGTGGAAGCAACTGTACGGCGAGAGCGAGGGCAAGGATCAGAAGGGTATCTTCCCGGCATCCGTGATTTTCTCGACCGACCTGCATTCGCTTGGTCAGTATATCCAGGACGGCGTTCGCAACCTGTTTGAGACCGTGATCTCGGTTGAAGAAAATGACGTCAGCTTTGAAATCCCGCACGATCCCGCAAACGTGGACGGCCTGAACTTCCTGTCCGGTACCGATCTCAACGTTGTCAAGAAGACCGCAATGCAGGGAACTCTGCTTGCACACGTGGACGGCGGCGTTCCCAACGTTCTGCTGCAGGTCAAGGATCGTAGCGCGCACTCGCTGGGCTTCATGATCTATTTCTTTGAGCTGGCATGCGCGATCTCGGGCTATATGCTCGGTGTCAATCCTTTTGACCAGCCCGGTGTGGAAGCATACAAGAAGAACATGTTTGCGCTGCTCGGAAAGCCCGGTTATGAGGAAATGAAGCAAAAACTTGAGGCAAGATTGGGATAAATTTTCAAAAAGGTCTTGTAATATTCAAAAAAATACTGTATAATGTAGTAAAGCATACTATGGAGGTCTAAATACATGCTCAAATTGCTGATTGGTGTTAAAGGCACCGGAAAAACAAAGACTTTGATTGAACTTGTTAACGACGCACTTTCCAAGACTCACGGCGACGTAGTCTGCATTGAAAAGGGTGTCAAGCTGAGATACGACATCAAGTATCAGGCAAGACTGATCAACACCAACGAATATCTGGTGTTCGACGGTGAAGCTCTGTATGGCTTTATTGCCGGTATTCTTGCAAGCAACCATGATGTTTCCGATCTGTTTGTAGACTCCGCTCTGAAGATCTGCAACGAGGACCGTGTTGCATTCGAAAAGATGGTGCTGGCTGTTGACGAGCTGTGCTCCAAGATGAACGTTAACGTTGTCATGACTTCCTCTCTTCCTGTAGAGGAGGCTTCTGAGACTATCAAGAAGTATCTGTAAGTTAAACATACACAATGTCTTTATGAAAAAAGAGGCGAATGCCTCTTTTTTCATCTGTAATGGAGGTTATCATGAAGGATCTTGTACTCAAAACGTATCGAATTACAGATATTCAATTTCAAAACCACACGATTGCCGCAGGTAAGACAAGACTTGAGACCAAGTATACCTATCAGGTCAAGTTCGGGACAAATAAGACCTGCCGTTGTGAAATGAAGGTGTCGGTCAAGGATCAGGAAAATCCCGATTCACTTGGCGTGGAGATGACGCTTGTCGGTATATTTGAGATTCCAGAGGAGCATGACAAGGAGGCGTTGCATAAGGCAACCTTTAAGGAACTGTATCCGTTTGCCAGAGCCGCTGTTGCAACCGTGTCGGGGGCTACCGGCATTCTTCCGATCATTATTCCTAACGTGGATATTGAGGGGCAGGACATTTACCGATATAACCCCGAGATCTTCGGAAATAAGTAAAATTTTCCGAGATTATTTTTGAAAATCTATTGATTTTCAGAACGGATTGTGTTATAATACATTTCGTTCGGAGGCGTAGCTCAGTTGGTCAGAGCGCACGGTTCACATCCGTGAGGTCATGGGTTCGAGCCCCCTCGTCTCCACCAAGCCGGAAAGCCTGACGCGGGTTTTCCGGCTTTTTATTCTGTTTATTGTTTCTGGAGGACTCTATGGAGAAGAAACGCGGATCATTCAGTGGTTCGCTTGGTTTTGTCCTGGCGGCGGCGGGAAGTGCGGTCGGTCTTGGCAACATCTGGCGTTTCCCCTATCTGGCAGCCAAGGACGGCGGCGGTATTTTCATTT
>JAZULL010000142.1:0-11259 GCA_045603085.1 Eubacteriales bacterium
GACCCATGGGGAGATACTCCAAGCGGAGTATCTCCCCGGTTCTATTCGCCTTCGGCGAGTGATATTGCCTTTGGCAGTGTTATTTGGCTACGCCAAGTGTTATTCGCTACGCGAGTTTAGGGCGAATAGAATATCACTGAAGTCGTAAGGCTTCAATATCACGATTGCGATAGCAATCATATCACTCCGACGAAGTCGGAATATCACTTACAAAACAGAAAAAAGAGAGAGTTAACTTTGAAGTTGCTCTCTCTTTATCTTATTTTACCGCTAATTGTGCAGCCTTATCCGCTCCTTTTTTATTTTTATTGGAGATCATACACCGACATCACGGCAAATCCGCTCGCGTTGCCCGAAAGGATCTTCAGGCGCCTCTCTCCCGGCTCCATGTCAAAGCTGTTATCGGACAGGATGACGTCGCCATCGATGCCCTCGACAAACACACCCTTGGCAAACGCGGCAGCGGTGACCACCAGCTCATCGCCCTCTCTGCGGCAGGTCAGCCCCGGATCGATCCATCCGTAATGCTTGGGCGGCACGAACAGCACACATCCTTGGCTGACGACCTCGCCCGCAACCTCAAACACATAATGCAGATGTGCCGTGTGCACATCATAGTCAAACGCCTCGTTCTCCAGCCACAGTACCGAGAGTGCGGGCACGGTCACATCCTGCCAGCACCTTGCAAGCTCCCTGCCCTGCGCGTCGCGCACGGTAGCGATCACGCGACCCGAAGCCTCTGCCCTTGTGTCGTTGGTCAGACACAGTCTGTACGAGCACGACGCATCATACGTGTCGCTCTGAGCATTGATATTTCCTCTCTTCTGCATCATCCCCTGCTCCTCGCACGAGATCAGCACCGGCGCGAAAAAGCGTTTTGCGGCATACTGCAAGGCCTTATAGCGGCCAAAGTAATCCATGCTTGCCCAAGACGTGCCCGGCCAGATATCATTGAGCTGCCAGTACAATGCACCCATGCATCTGCCGCGATGACGGCGCAAATGCTCCACGCGGTAGCGCACCGACTCTGCCTGCAGCTGCTGGGATGCATAGACCAAGAGCTCGGCGGTCTGCGGACAAGGGTAATATTTGACCAGCGAGGACATGATCAGCTCATTGCCGCCGCCCGAGCGCTGATGCCGCTCCATAACGGGTGCGCAAAGGTTGCGCTGACCCTCGGGGGCGTATGCAGCTACGGTCTTGATACTCGGCAAGGATTGAAAACCAAACTCGCTGACGTAGCGGTAATGGCGGTTCCTGAAGCTCAGATGATCGGGATTCCAATCGTGGCAGTCGCCGCAGCTCTCGCCGTTGGGATCGGCAAAGCCGCCAAGCGAGGTGGGTGAGGACGGAATATAGGCGACCTCGAGGCATACGCGCGCCAGAACCGCGGGGATCTGCTTTTCAAACAGATCCAAATACACCCGTTCCAAATGCTCCCCGTCCGCTCTGCCCGAAATGGCCACGTAATCGTGGAAGTGCCACTCGATCTCGTTGTTGCCGCAGATCAGGCCAAGACATGCATGATGGCGAATGCGGCGCGCGTTTTGGTCAACCTCGGTCAGCATACTGCCAAGCAGCTTCTCGTCGGGATCGTACACCGAGCATGCGAACATGAGATCAAAAAAGACCACCAGTCCCAGCTCGTCGCAGATATCGAAAAACCAATCGTCGGGATAATACCCGCCACCCCACACGCGGATGGCGTTGAAATGCGCGTCCTTACAATGCTGCAAAAGCTTTCTCGTACGCTCTGGCGTGATACGCCGCAGAATATTATCCTCGGGAATATAGTCCGCGCCCATGGCGAACATGGGAACGCCGTTGACTCTGTGATAAAACCCGATGCCGTAAGCGTCAGGCTCGCGCACAAGCTCCATTGTGCGAAGTCCCACACGCAACTCGCGGTCATCTATGATCTCGATGCCCACGACCAGCCAAGCCTGCACGGTATAGAGCGGCTGCTCGCCAAGGCCGCTAGGCCACCACAGCTGCGGATTTTCCACCTCGGTTTCCGCACCTACCGCCAGCGCGGTGGGACTACCATCGGGTGCGATCAGCCAAATCTCCGGCGTGCCCTGCCCTGCGAATTCCATGGTCGGGGTCAGAAACACTCTGCCGCCCTCGTGACGTTGGATGATGCGTACGTCGGTAATGCGCCCGTTGCCGGTATTTTGTAACAGATACACATCACGCCGGATACCCGCATCGGGCAATCTCGGCCCCCAATCCCAACCCATCATGCAATGCGCCTTTCTCAGGTGGGGATAGCCTTTCATACAGTCGGTTGCACCAAACAGGTGCGATTTTGCGTCCTGCTCACGAATATACCGCGTTGGCGAATGACAGATCACGCTCAGCTCGTTATGTTCGCGCAAAAGCCCCGTGACCTCAAATTCGTAGCGCAGGTGCATGTTGTCGGTATCAGATACGTGCGCACCGTTGAGATAAATGCTGCACAGCGTATCCAAGCCCTCAAACACCAATGTCGTGCTATATCCCTCGTCCCACCAATCAAACGTGCGTGTAAACGTATAGTCGTGCTCCGAGAGTGCAAGATAAATATCCTCGTTCTCACCCGCGTGCGGGTCGGGCAACAGCGCGTTGTCCAAATACAAAAAGGAATATACCGAGCCTGGGATCTGCCCCTCTACGTCATATCCGTTCCCGATCATGCGCCATTTTCCGCCAAGATCGACTTTTCTCATACGCCCTCCCCCAAGACGCGCTCTTCCCAGACCTCACGCAGACCGCGCACGGTGACGCCGTCCTTGCCCGTGGTGGTCCTTGCATGCCAAAGTGCGCTGACAATGGCCTCCTCGACAGCCTCGGCAGTCATATCAAAAATAGGATCGATGCGCCCGTCGGACAGCATCTCGAACTGCAAAATTGCAGGCTCTGCGCTATGCGGCACGCGATTTGCGGTGGTAAACGCAATCGCCACGTCGCCGCTGCCGTTGCCCATATAAGAGCCGGTACGGGAAAGTCCCACGCCCGCGCGCTTAGCCACGCGACCAAGCTGACGCTCACAAAGCGGCGCGTCGGTGGCCACGATCATGATGATCGATCCCTTATCCTTAGCCTCCCCGAACTCGCCAAGCAGCTCTCTGCCGACCGCTCTGCCATCGATCATAAGTCTGCCCGCACCGCCGAAATTGGCCAGCACCAGAGCGCCGACCGTATAGTCGCGGCCGTCGATGGTGGCAATGCGGGACGCCGATCCGATGCCGCCCTTAAAGCCAAGACAACACATGCCCGTGCCCGCGCCCACAGCACCCTCTTCGAAGGTGTCGGCAGATGCATCGATAGCCGCTCTGGCGTGCGCCTCGGTAACGTGCAGGCCGCGAATGTCGTTGAGTGTGCCGTCGTTGCACTCGCCCACCACGGCGTTGACCGTGCCCGCACTACCGCCGATGTCGGGATTTTGCTCCATCATATATTTCACCGTGGCGGTCACCACCGTGCCGACACTTAACGTGTTAGTCAGCATGATCGGCGTTTCGATGGTACCAAGCTCGTCCACCTGCACAAGTCCCGCCGTTTTGCCGTAACCGTTGAACACAAACGAGGCCGCCATGACCTTATCCGTAAACAGATTGCCGCCGTGCGGCCTTACGCAGGTCACGCCGGTATTGACAGCCCCGCCGTCCTGCACAGTCGCATGTCCCACGGTCACGCCCGGCACGTCGGTGATCAGATTTTTCTCGCCGCGCCTGCCGCGGCCAAGTGTAAAGGGTGAATTACAAAGTCCCATGTTAATCTCCAAAAAAACATTTTCTATCTATTATCATACCACGCATACGTGAAAATTGCAATACTTGACTTTCCCGGTGACGCATGCTATAATAAAATCATCACCGGAAAGAGAGGATTTACTATGAAAGCCCGGTCAGCTCTTCGCGCAATTGTCTATCATGGCCTGCTTCAGTTGCCCAACCTGATACTGATACTGTGCATCTCGCTTTTTTGCTTGCTTGTGCGCCGCGTCTGGCTTGCGTGTACGGTCGTTGCACTGTTGACTGTGGCATATCACGTATTTCTTCACCGCCGATACACGCAAATGCTATTTAACCGCATTCTGCTCGCGCCACACCGCGCGGGTATGCCCGAGGAATACCGTCAGACGCTGTGCTATGCAGGCATTGATGCCAGAAACAGCTACTGGCTTTCCGCCTCGTACGACGTAGGGGATTACCAAACCGTCGTGGATATCTGCACCTATTATCTGCGCCACCCGCGCCGTCGCCAGCCGCCCAAATACTTCTATTTGCGGTTTTTGGCAGACGTTTATAAGACCGTGGGAGATCGCGATAAGCTGGAAAGGGTGTGTGACGCCTACGACGAGCTGCTTGCCCGTGAGCCCTCCCCCGAAAAATTCCGCTATTTCGCGCCGGTATTTGAAAATCATCGCGCATATCTGAAGGAAAACGAACAAGCCCCGGACACGTCGGCCGAGATCCTGCCGCACGACGACTACAAGCCCGGAATAACGCGCTACGGGATTGCGGCGCTTACAAGTGCTGTGCTTCTCTGCTTATTAGCAGGGCTTTTGGTCATTACCGCAACACCGTCTCTGCTGGAATCTCAGTATCAGCGCAGGATGGCCAAGCTCTGTGTTCCCGCCGTCAAGCAGACTCACGTGGATGCACAATATCTGGCATATCTGCCGATATACACCGATGACGAATACTTAGCCGATCTTTGTCTGTACGAGGTGAACGGCGAGGTCTGGGTTGGCGAGCTCTACGTGCGCACCAATCACATGGACGTACCGCTGATCTCCCCCTCAACGTCGGTCAGCATCTCCGCCCTTGAGGACGGCACCGATTCTCCCATCTACCTGATCGTCCATAGCATCCTGCAGGACATTGACATCTTCTGCACCGTCTACAAGAGCGAGACCCGGATCCCCGAAAGATTCGACCTTTATGAGGAATTTGAAGTCAACGGGCACACCTACTATTTTGTGGTTACCAAAGTCATTGCTTATTATTAAAGACAAAACCGAGCCAAACGACGTTTGGCTCGGTTTCATTTTACTGATATTCCTCTAAGATCTGCTTAAGCAGAACAGGATCATCGGTCATAATGCAGTCCACGCCCATCTCGATCAGCATGCGCATCTCGTCAGGGTCGTTGATGGTCCAGTACTGCACCGCGATATTACGGCGATGTGCGCGGCGGGTCAGGGTTGCTTTATCCAGCGGCACCTCAACACCCTTAAGCTCATACGACAGCGGGATCTGCAGGCAGGCGAAATCGCCCTTGTCAAACAGATTTACACCCAGATACTGCGTCAGCACAAAGCTTGCGGCCAAGCCCTCGGGCGCCCCGCGCATCAGATCGGGATAATTCTTGCGCAGCTCCTGCTCGATCTCGTCGTTGAACGTGCCGATCACGATCTGATCCATATATGCGGGATACTTCTGCAACTGCTCGTACAGCACGCGGCATGCCTCTTTACCGAGCTCTCCCGAATCCTTGATCTCCACGATAAAAAGCAGATCCGGGTGGCTTTTGTAAAACGTTTCAAAGAGCTGATCGGCGGTTGCGATCTGCAATCCAAGCTCGGCAAAATTCTCGGCATCCTTGTAAATGCGCTCACCGTTCTCGTCCTCAAAATAGTAACCGAAATTATACTGCTGCAGCTCTGCAAGTGTCATATCACAGATATAGTGACGCTTGCTCTTATCCTCGCACAGCTCCTCGACCTCATCCAAGGTCAAGTCTCCGTTGACGTTGCAGGTTTCGTCGATATAGCTGTCGTGATTATAGACCAGATAGCCGTCCTTTGTCAGGTAAAGGTCACTTTCAATGATGTCAACGCCGATGGTGACCACCGCCTCGCGGAATGCAAGCAGGGTGTTTTCGGGATTGTTGTCACCGCCGCCGCGATGCGCCGCGATCATGGGTAGCTCGCCCTTTTGTACCACAAAAGGGTTGTTCTCCACGTTCTTCTGCGGAGGAATGATATTGATCACAGCGAAAAACAGCGCCACTGTCAGCGCCACACTGCCGATCACGATCCAGGGAGTATACTTTTTCATATCTGCGCCTTTCCCAAAATGCGGATATTTGCCACACAAAACCGTGTGAGTTTATATCATTTTATCACGAATACGCGCACTTGTCAACGGTCGGCTTACACAACGTGCGCCAAGGTCTTGGCCGCGCACTCACTGATGCGGACCGTGCCGACGCCGAAAATCGAGGTGTGCAGCGTGTCCTGCAGAGGATCCTTCCAGCACGCGCCAATGGCCTCCGTGCCACCCATCATACCAAACACCGAGCCAACCGTAGCACCATTGCAATCGGTATCGAACCCCGTTTGCACCGCAAGGCAGATCGACTTTCCAAAGTCGCCCTCGCCATACAAAAGAGAGGCGGCTACGATCATGGCGGCGGCAAACAGATCGTAATAAGGTTCGACGTCAAGCCCCTCGTCACGGCATTGCTCATACTCGGTCATCAGATCAAAGGCGTAGACCTCCCATGGGTGCATGTGCTCGTACCCGGGTTTGATTTCCGCGTTTTTGTAGGTCATGTTATTGGCTTTCATGCTGTATCTCCACAATTTTACCCCGACGGGGTTGGCTATCTCATTCAAATTCGTCCTTATGCTCCATAAAGAAATCGAAATATCTGCGCACGTTGGGCAGCTCGGTCCAATCGCAGACGTCGGCGGGATATTCGTCCAGATCGTAGATCTTAGCGCGCTTCATGGAAAGGAAAATGGGCGAGTGGGTGGCGATGATAAACTGGCAACGACCCGCGCGCTCGGTGGCCGCGACGTAGTCGGCAAGCTCGATCTGCCGCTCGATCGACAGACTGTTTTCGGGCTCGTCCAGAAAATAGACGCCGTCGTCTTCAATGCGGTCAAGAAAATACCGCATGGCGGTCTCGCCGTTGGAGCACAGGTCAATGTCCTGCACGACACGTTTTTTGATATAATTCGATTGCGATTTGCGCGGAGAAATGATCTCCCTGACCTCGCGCCAGCGCTCGTAGTCGTCAAGACCGTTCAGCCGCCCGATCTCAGGATTGTACGCCATTTCGCGATGCACCGACACGTAGCGATCAAACAGCTCGTTTCTTTGGTCGTCGATCCCCTCATTGATCGAGCGCGCCTTGAGCGCGTAGTCAAACACGTCATCGCTGGTCAGCACGTGAGAGCCGCGCGGCCGCTTGGCATATTCGACGTAGCACATGTCCACAAAGCTGTCAAACAGCGGCGCGTCGTTGAATTCGGAATAGCGGACGGCATTCACCTTGCGCGCCAGCACGTTGAGCAAAGTGGACTTTCCCGAACCGTTACCGCCGTAAAACATGGTAATTCCCTCAAAATCCACGCACCGCAGACCCTTGTCCGGGAAGATCTTGAACGGATAAAACGTACCAAAGCAGGTGCGCTTTTCATCCCTGATAAAGTTGATCTCTGCCACTTCACCCGGCAGCGTCAGCCTTTTGATGTAAACCATGCATCTCTCCCCTTTCCCGGACTGATTTCCGACGTTAATCTAAAATTCTGTAACGGTACTCCTCCGAGGTTGGTGTAATACCTCCGCCCGGCACCCACGTAGCATTAACAGTGATGTTTTCTTGCTCTGTATGGATTTCAATTTTTGCAGCTTGACCGGGACCGGGAAACGCCTGCCCCTTGATCTTGGTGATCAATCTGATCTGCCCGTCACTCACTATATGATTCATGACCTTGATTCTTTCACCATTGATCAGGATAGCGTAATGCTGCTTGATTTTCTCGAAGCGTTTATCCTTCACGTCAAATGTGCTCCGCAAACAAATGTCCCAGCTTAACGGTATCGGCTACGTTATAATGGTAAATATCCGGCTCGTCCTCGGGCTCGCCCTGCGTGCTCAGCCCTGCGGCAACCGTATCAAGGAAATAACTGTTTGCCGTTTTTTCGGCATACGCACGCTTGACCTCATTGAGCTCTCTGTACAGCGTCCAGATCTCGGAAATGCCACCGTCGATATACACGCAATCGGGCGCAAAATACTTGCCGTATCCCGCATGGATATCAGCCAGCAGCGCTCTGTAGCGGCGCTCATATTCGGCCACGTGCTCGGGGATATCGGCATCACCCTCGCCCTGCATCCAGCACCACGCCACGATCTCGGGGGCGTATCCTTGGCTCTCCAAGGTCGTAATGCTGTCAGGCAAAATTTTCATCAGCTCGTTATAGCACCAGCCAAAGCCTCGGTAATGCTCTGCCTTTTGCGTGTCGTCATGCGATTCGGGATCGTATTCCGCGCCGCCCAAGGGAGAGATCCAGTCGTGCCACAGACAGGTTCCACCAAAGGCGCACTTGACGATAAAAAACTGCTCATCCGGATACTTTTGCCCGATCACCTCGGCAATACCCACCTCAGGACCCAAGGTATTCTTGGTCAGCTCGGTGCAGTTGACGCCGGTTTTGACAAACCCCTCACTCTTTTTATCGTGCGAATAATAGTTGATCGGGATATTCGGATATCCTGCCATGTATTCTGCGATCTTTTCTTTGGAAAAGGTCTTGGGCAGATGTTGCAGATGTCCCACGCCGACCGCGTTGGACTGACCTGTCAGAAGAATGATCTTGGCTG
Organism: Eubacteriales bacterium; assembly: GCA_045603085.1. Classification (GTDB taxonomy): domain Bacteria; phylum Bacillota; class Clostridia; order Oscillospirales; family CAG-272; genus SVQP01. Next base: position 8,605 of record JAZULL010000142.1, read on the forward strand.
TTTTCATAAGTAAACTCCTTTTAGGATGATAGATTCATTATAACACGCTTTGGCATGGGTGTCAACAAATAAATAGCCCCGAGACAACTGCCTCGGGGCTCATATATATGCGCAAAATCAAATCCGCACACCTGTCTGGCGGTATACCTCAGCCAAAAACAGATCCTGCAATCTCTCTGCCAGCGCTCTGTCCTTGCCTCCGACGGGCTTGCCGTCGATCTCGTAAACGTACAGAATATTCTTTGTCGTGCTGCACAGAATGACCTCGTCGGCATGCATGATCTCGTCCACCGTAAAGGTGCGGACGACCACCGGAATGCCGTTTTGGTCGCACACGTCGTGCAGGACGCGTCTGGTAATGCCGGGCAGCACCAGCTCGTCCAGCGGCGGCATGATCACTGCGCCGTCCTTGACCATCAGCACGCTGCTGTGCGCCCCCTCGGTCACGCGCTCGCCGCGGTGAAACAGCACCTCGTCAGCCCCTGCCCGCGTCGCCTTTTCGGACGCAAACACGTTGGGCAGCAGATTGGTGGTTTTGATGTTGCAGTACTGAAATCTCAGGTCTTCGATACTGAGCAGCGAGGTTCTCGTGTCCCTTGCGGGCACGGTCACGGGCTTGGCAAACATGATCAGATTGGGCACGACGCCCTCGGGATATTCGTGCTTGCGGGGCGCGGCTCCGCGCGTGACCTGCAGATACAGCATGAGCTGATCACCCTCTGCCGCGGCCAGCAATCGATCGATCTCCGCTTCAAGCTGCGCTCTGGGCATGGCAAACCCGATATCGGTCAGCGCACAGCTTCTGTAGAGTCTGTCCAGGTGTAGATCAAGTGCAAAAGGCTTTTTATTCAGTACCAAAATGGCGTCGTAAACTGCATCACCGTAAAAGACCGAGCGGTCGGACAGCGGGATAGTCATCTCATCATAATTCCCTATCTCACCGTTAAAATATGCTTTGGTTTTGATCATATATCTCACCTACCCAAAAAAGATCGCTTTATATTCTATCACAACCCACATCGTATGTCAAGATTCAATTTGTTTCATCCTCGCCTTCGTTCCCATATCTGCGGTTTTTTCGGCAATCCTATGGACTTTTTTCGTTCTTTCATATATAATAAAGGTAAATAAACCACGATTGGAGATTTGCCATGATGACCATGACCTCACAGCACCGTATACTGCCCTATCTGCAATTTCTGCCCGCCGATTTTGATGCCAAAGAAACCTATCCCTTGGTGATCTTTCTTTGCGGCAGCGGAGAGTGCGGGGGCGATTTGAACCTGCTGACCGTCCACGGATGGCCGCGCCATGCCCGCGAAGGTGTAGATCTGCCCTTTATTCTGGTCGCACCGCAAATCCCCGCCGACCGCGTATGGTTTGGCCACATCGAGTCGCTCAACGCCTGGCTGGATCACGTGATCTCCGATTTGCCAGTCGATCAGCACCGCATTTATCTGACCGGCCTTTCCAACGGCGGAATCGGCACGTGGACGTGAGCGACCAACAACCCCGAAAGATTTGCCGCCATCATCCCCGTGTGCGGCGAGGGCATTGAAACCTTTGCTTTCTACCTGAATACCATGCCCATCTGGGCATTCCACGGCGACGCGGACGGCGCGGTCTCCTGTGATGCCTCCCGCCGCATGGTCGAGCGCATCAACGCCTTCGGCGGCAATGCCAAGCTGACCGTCTACCCCGGCGTGGGTCACGACAGCTGGGTGCCCGCCTATAACGACCCCGATCTCATCCCTTGGATGCTGTCGCACAAGAAAACAAAATAATCGCGGCACAAGCCGTGTATATCATCAAGGCGCAGCCTTGTATATCATCTCGTCGCAGACGAGTATATCATCAGTTCCTAAGGAATTGCATCTCATCACGCTGTAAGCGTGTATAAGCAGACACCCTGTATCAACTTATTTGGAGCGCATAGGCGCTCCAAATCGTCATCGATCGCTTGCGGACTCAACGTCCGCATTGAACAAATGCATATATGATGCATTTGTTCAACCGCGAGCGATGCGGTCAGCCGCCCCGTTGGGGCTGCCGGCTGAATAAGTATAAGGTGTCACCGGTTCAAGTCCGGTAGGGGGAGCCAACAAAAAAAGCAGGCCGAATGGCCTGCTTCGTTGGCTCCCCCTACTGGACTTGAACCAGTGACACCCTGATTAACAGTCAGGTGCTACTACCGACTGAGCTACGGAGGAATGTATAAAGATATCAACTTTTTTATTGATATCTTTTTTTAAGTGTCGGCATCGATCTATTTTTCCGGGCCGTCGCCAGCCAAGTATTTTCGACGCGAAAGAGCTTAACTTCTGTGTTCGGAATGGGAACAGGTGGAACCTCTTTGCCATAAACACCGACTATCTTTTAAACTGAACTTTCAAACATACTCTTACTTCTACTCTACAATCATTCTTTCCATACTCTAGGAAAAGCCCTCGACCGATTAGTACTCGCTAGCTTAACGCCTCACGACGCTTACACTCTGAGCCTATCAACCTCTTAGTCTTTGAGGGGTCTTACTCTTTCGATGGGATATCTTATCTTAAGGCCGGCTTCACGCTTAGATGCCTTCAGCGTTTATCCGTTCCGCACTTAGCTGCCCAGCTGTGCCACTGGCGTGACAACTGGTGCACCAGAGGTGCG
>JAZULL010000143.1:0-4372 GCA_045603085.1 Eubacteriales bacterium
ATGACACAAACGGGCAACTTTACACACCTCATTTCACATTCCAAATTCTTTGCCGAAGCTCTTGCAAAGGCTCTTTTTTTGTGCTATAATTAATATTGGATTATTATGGATAGGTCTACTCATTTTCTCAGTAGATCATAGAACAGGAGTTCTGTATATGCAAGTCATTCTGGCGTCAAAATCGCCCCGAAGAAAAGAAATACTTGAGATGCTCGGCGTGCCCTTTACTATCGTAACCGCCGACACCGACGAGCACAGCGCCCAGACAGACCCCGCTCTGCTGGTCGAGCAGCTGGCCCTGCAAAAGGCGCAGGACGTGCAGGATCTGCTGGAAGAACAGGACAAGCTTGCGCCCGACACGCTGATCATTGCATCCGACACGGTCGTGGCACTGAACGGTGAGATCCTCGGCAAGCCCCGGGACAGAGCCGACGCGCGCCGCATGATTCGGGGGCTGCAAAACACCACGCACCACGTGCTCTCGGGCATCGCATTCTGCTACGTTGACCCACAGGGCAACCGAAAAGGCGCGTATTCTCACGCCTCTACCGCTGTGCATTTCGGTCCTATGAGCAAGGCGGATATCGAGCTTTACCTTGACTCGGGCGAGCCCTACGACAAGGCCGGCGCATACGCCATTCAGGGTCTTGCCGGCAGATGGATCACCGGTATTGAGGGCGACTACTTCAACGTCGTCGGTCTGCCCGTCAACGTCATGTGCGATCTCTGCAAGCAGGCGTTTGGGATTGATTTACTCAGAATTTAACCAAAAAACTGTCCGAAGGACATCATAACTTGGCAAAGCCAATCATAACTCTCAACTCGCCCGCCGGGCGATCATAACTATGGAAAGGAGGGAGAGTACATGTCCAAATATCTCGGCATTGACCTTGGCACGTCCAATACGCGCTTCTGGCTCAAGGAAAAAGGAATACTTCTGCGCTCTCCCTCTGCCGTAGCCATCGACAACCGCACCAAAACCGTGGTTGCCGTGGGCAGCGAGGCCAAGCGCATGGTGGGCAAGACCCCCGTGCATCTATCGGCCTACAAGCCCGTGCAGGACAGCGTGGTGACCAACCTTGAGGTCACCTCGACAATGATCCACGAATTTTTCCTGCGCACCAACTGCACCGGCTTTTTCAATAAGCCCGTGGTGCTGGCATCCTGCCCCTACCGTCTGACCGACGTGGAGCGTCTTGCCATCGAGACCGCCATTCTGGATGCGGGTGCAAAATCCGTCGCCCTGATCGACGCGCCCTTGGCCGCCGCACTGGGCGCGGGTCTGCGCATTTCCGGTCCGCGCGGCTGTATGGTCTGTGACATCGGCGGTGGCACGACCGAGATCGCCGTGATCAGCTCGGGCGGCATTGTGCGCGCAAAATCCCTGCGCGTGGGCGGCGATAAATTTGATCAGGCCATTATCAACTACTGCAAATACCGCAAGGATCTGATGGTGGGTGATGCCGCCGCAGAGATGGCCAAGCGTCAGCTGGCTGTGGCGACCCCCGATATTGACCGCGGCACTATGCAGATTTTCGGTCGCGGCGTGCGCACCGGCCTTGCCACCACCCAGATCATGCAATCGGGTGAGGTATGTCAGGCACTCCGTGCGCCCATTGAGGCCATTATCCGCGCCATTATTACCACCATTGAGGAAACTCCCCCCGAAATTTCGGGCGACATTTTCGATTTCGGCATCATGCTGACGGGTGGCGGCGCAAATATTCCCGGTCTTGCCGCACTGATCAGCAAGCATGCGGGCGTGCGCGTCACGGTTGCAAAACAGCCCATGGACGCTGTTTGTCAGGGACTTGGCAAGTTCATTGAACAGCCCAGGCACACCACCAAGCAGCTGATCTATCGCTCGAGGTGATGCGATGAAGTACAATATTTCTCGCAGAATTCTCATTTTAGCCGGTATTTTCTGCATGATCAGCATGATCTATATCGTGCTACTGACCGGCATCGTGCTCACGGGCGAGAAGCCTGTTTCCAAGGATCACACCTACACTTACGTCACAGTCAAGGCTGCGCGCGGACAGATCTACGACCGCAACGGCGTGCCCTTGGTGACCAACCGCTACGTTTACAACCTGATCATTGACGATCAGACCCTGCCCGCCAAGGATTATGACCGCAACGTAGCCCTTCTGACCATGCTGCACACGCTCAGCCACTCCTCAGAGGCAAATAAGCGCGTGTCCGATCTTTATCCGTTCACGGGCACTTATCCCGATCTGGTATATGCGCAGGACGTATATTACGACACCACCATGCGATACAGATTGCTCCGCCGCATTGCGGCCAATGAGATCGAGGATGGCGTCAAGACCCACACGGTGGCAAATCTTGAGGAATACTATAAAAATAACCCCGACGAATTTCCAACGGCAGAACAGATTGTGCAGTTTTACATGGAAAAATACGGGCTGGATGCCAAAAACAAGGAACAGAACGTATATACCGATGCACAGATCGACGCGCTGCTTCGCCTGTACTATGACATGGAATGCAACAATTTCGGCGGCATGAACCAATACGTGCTGGCCAAGGACGTCACGCTCTCGCTGATCACCCGGGTTGAGGAGCTTTCCATTCCCGGCGCGGCCTTTTCATACACAGTGGAGAGAAATTACGAATACCCCGGCTACGCCTCACACATCTTAGGCACCATCGGTCAGATCTATGCCGAGGATTGGGAGTATTACAAGGAGCTTGGCTACAATATGAACGATATCGTGGGTATCTCGGGCTGTGAATACGCCTTTGAGAGCTACCTGCGCGGCATTGACGGCACAAAGGTGCTGGAATTTGACGCCAAGGGCAACCTTGTGGACGAATACTACAAAACCGTCCCCACACCCGGAAACGACGTGTATCTGACCATTGATATCAATCTGCAGATCGCGGCCGAGGACGGGCTTGCCGAAAACGTCAAGTACATCCGCGACCGCGGCTACAACCGCGACTGTCAGTCCGGCTCGCTGGTGGCCATGGACCCCGACACGGGTGAGGTGCTGGCCATTGCATCCTATCCCTCTTACGATCTGACTACCTACAATCAGTACTATTCCGACCTGTACGCCGATCCCGCACAGCCGCTTTATAACCGCGCCCTGCAGGGACTTTACGCTCCCGGCTCGACCTTTAAGCTGGGTATGGTGGTGGCGGGCATTCAGGAGGGTATCGTCACCCCCTCTTCCACCCTGCTCTGTAACGGTATTTATACCTATTACAGCGGTTATCAGCCCAAATGCTGGACCTATCCCAACAAGCACGGTCACATTGATGCGGTTGAAGCCTTGCGCGTTTCCTGCAACTGCTATTTTTATGATCTCGGCAGACAGCTGGGCATTACCAAAATGAATCAATACTGTGATTTCTACGGGCTCGGTCAGCACACCGGCATCGAGCTTTACGAGGAGATCGGTATTTTGGCGGGTGAGACCTACCGCGAGCAAAACGGACTTGCCACCTGGCAGCCGGGCGACACCATTGCGGCCGCCATCGGTCAGTCGGACAACGTCTTTACACCCATACAGATCACCTCGTATCTTTCCACCGTGCTGGGCGGCGGAACCAGATATTCGGCGCATCTGCTTGGCTCTGTCAAGACCTATTTCACCAACGAAACCGTGGTGGACGTACAGCCCAAGGTGCTCTCGAAAATGGAGATTCCCGAGGTTACACAGCAAACGCTGTTCACGGCAATGCAACAGATGGTGGAAACCAACGCCACAGCGTCTAATTTCATGAAAAATATTCCCGTCCCCGTGGGCGGTAAGACCGGTACGGCACAGCTGGGTGGAAACCTTACCGACAACGCGCTGTTCGTTTGCTCCGCACCTGCGACAAATCCCGATATCGTGATCACCGTGGTCATTGAAAAGGGCGCGGGAGGCTCGTATTCCTCGCTTGCCGCGGCACGCGTGCTGGAGGCTTATTACGGCGTGAATGATTAATAATTTTAAATCAAAAGGAACGATGAACGGCGTGCACAGTTAGCAGTAAATTGAACGTCAATTTACGCCGTTTTGAAATATTCCTCGCAGTCTAAACAACTGCGTTCCGCAAGCGGAAACGGAATATTTCCAAAACAAAGTGCAGACCGAAGGGCGTGCAAAATTAGCGGAGAAATGATTGTCGGTTGGTTAATAATTGCTCCGCAGTAAACAAATAATAACCCCCGACAGATTTTTAGGTCTGTCGGGGTTCGGTTATTTTGTTCGATAAATTGGAATTGGTCAGTCACTTAGAAAAATCAATATCATAACGAGTTCCGTGAGATAACAGTAATCCGTGTGTTAGTTCAATTCGCAAAATGCATGTATTCACATCGTCAAAATTATTATGTCCGTTATCAATCCATTCA